>JAEZSU010000329.1 GCA_023421635.1 Actinomycetes bacterium
ACCCTGGGTTCTCCCCAGGGTCTCGGCGCCCAGTCCCCATCTCGCGGTCAGGAGACGGGGTCGGCGGGTTCAGGAGAGGCGGTCGACGAGGTCGAGGCCGCGGCGGGCCCAGGCGATCTCGCCGCGGGCGCGCTCGGCGAGGCCCTCGTAGCTGAAGCGCTTGTACGCGATCGTGCGCTCGTGGTCCTCGGGCGGCACGACCTCGAGCCGGCGCACGAGCATCGGATTGCTGAGCGCCTGGATGTGCGAGAGCTCACCCTCGAACTGGGCGAGCTCACCCTCCCAGTGGGCGATGTGCGCGCGCAGGAAGGCGCGTGCCGCGTCGGGGTCGGCGGATTCCAGGTACGCCGCGCGCAGATGCGCGGGATCGCGGAACCGCTGGTAGTCGAGGGGGCTGTTCATCCAGTCCCGGAACGCCTGATCTCCGAGCGGGGTCACGTGGTACAGCCGGCGCAGGCCGCGCTCGCCGCGCGTCTGCTCCTCGGCCTCCACCAGGCCCTCGGTGGCCATCTTGCGCAGCTCCGGGTAGATCTGCGAGTCGGGGGCGTGCCACACGTGCCCCACCGACAGTGAGAACTGCTTCTGCAGTTCGTAGCCGGACTGCGGGCCGACGCGGAGGATCGCCAACAGTGCGTATCGCAGACTCACGCTTCCCCCTCGGTCGGTCGGTGTGTCGAGGCTAGCGGGTGGAAAACGGATGCGGCGGCCACCACGGGTGTGGGTGACCGCCGCATCCGTCCGGATCAGGCCTGGTAGTTGGTGCGCCAGCCGCCCTGGTAGGTCTGCCGGGCCACCGTGGAGTACGGGACCGGGCTGACGACCGCGCGGACCTCGGTCTGCTCGTGCGGCTCGACCGACGCCTTCGAGGTGCCGCCGTTCGGCTCGCCCCAGACGACCTTCAGCTCCGTGCCCTCGGGCACGTTCGGGTCGACGGTCGCGAGCGACAGGCCGCGACGCTCGTTCGCGCTGTAGCCGGTGAACATCGAGAATCCGACGACGGTGCCGTCGGCGTCCACGACCGAGTCGTAGTTCGCGGAGCCGTAGTTGGCCAGCGGCAGGTCGAAGAACTTGTAGCTCGGGCCGTCGACGTTCAGCAGCGACGTCCAGACCTTGCCGAGGTCCTCCGCGTTCCAGGCCAGCGTGACCTTCTTGCGCTGGGTGGTCGGGTCGATCTGCTCGAGGGCGTCGCGGCCGATGAAGTCGTGGTCGAACTTCACGAACGAGCCGTAACCGAGCTCCCACGGGGTGAGGTAGTAGTCCTCGATGTTGTCGGAGACGAAGGACCCTGCGAGCGTGCCGGTGGCCTCGTAGCTGTCGACGCCGAGCCACTCGCGGTAGCCGCGCTCCGCCTCGCCGGTGTAGATGGCGGGGAGGGGCGAGGGGATCCAGCCCGACTCGAGCGTGTTCGACGGGTACGCGCGCGAACCGACCGGCACCAGGCCGAACTCGGCGCCCGCCTCGACGACGGCGTCGCGGATGGTGTCGTGGTCCTCGTACGGGCCCCAGATCTCGAGGCCGGGCGCGCCCGCCATGCCGTGACGGAGCGTGCGGACCTCCTTGCCGGCGATCGTCATGGTGGCCATGCGGAAGAAGCCGATCTTCTCCAGCGGACCGCCGTTGAGCTTCTCGATGACGTCCCAGGCGCGCGGGCCCTGGATCTGGAAGCGGTAGTACTTCCGGGTCACGGCGTGGCCGTAGGGGCGCGAGGGCGAACGGCGGTCGACGGTGATGTCGAGGTTCGCGTAGCCGCCGGTCTCGCCGTGGTACATGAGCCAGTTCGACGCCGGGGCGCGACCCACGTACACGTACTCGTCCTCGGCCTCGCGGAAGAGGATGCCGTCACCGATGACGTGGCCCTGCGAGGTGGTGGGCACGTACTGCTTGGCCCGGTTCACCTCGAAGTTCGCCACGGAGTTGATCGCGGTGTCGCTGATGAGCCGGATCGCGTCCGAGCCCTTCAGGAACACGTTGTCCATGTGGTGCGACTGGTCGTACAGCACGGCGGTGTCGCGCCAGGCCTTCTGCTCCTTGATCCAGTTCTGGAAGTCAGCCGGTACGACCGGGTAGATGTACGACCCGATCTGGGAGTTGCGCAGCAACTCGACCGGGTTGGTCTGGTCGAGCAGCTGCTGAAGGTTGCTGGCCACGATGAGAACCTCTCTGTTCGCGTGGTGTCCGACCCCGGTGGGTCAGAACACGATGGTGTGGTTGCCGTGCCGGATGACACGGTCCTGGGCGTGCCACAGCACTGCGCGGGACAGGACGGCGCGTTCGACGTCCGCCCCTCGTCGCTGCAGGTCCGCGGCGGAGTCGGCGTGGGTCACACGCACGACGTCCTGCTCGATGATCGGCCCCTCGTCGAGGTCGCCGGTCACGTAGTGGGAGGTCGCGCCGATCAGCTTGACCCCACGTTCCTTGGCCTTCCGGTACGGCGCGGCGCCGATGAACGCCGGAAGGAAGCTGTGGTGGATGTTGATGACCGGCACGCCGACCTTCTCGAGGAAGTCCTCGGAGAGGATCTGCATGTACCGGGCGAGGACCACGAAGTCGACGTTGCCGTCCAGGAGCTTGAGGATCTCGGCCTCGGATGCGGACTTGTCCGGCCCGGACTGCGACGGCACGTGGAAGAACGGCACCCCGAAGGCGCGCACGTCGTCGGCCGTGTGGGTGTGGTTGGACACGACCATCGGGATCGTGACGGGGAGCTCGCCGCGGCGGTGGCGCCACAGCAGGTCGAGCAGGCAGTGGTCCGAGGTCGAGGCCAGCACCGCCATGCGCTTCGGGATCGACTGGTCGGTGAGGCGCCAGCTCATCCCGTACGCGCCGAGGGTCTTCTCCAGGTCCGCCTCGATCTCCGGCATCGCGGCCGTGAGGTCGGTGCGGTGGAACACCACGCGCTGGAAGAACGCGCCGCCCTGCGGGTTGTCGGAGTACTGGTCGAGCGTGACGATGTTGCCCTGGTTGCGGGTGATGAGGGTCGTCACCGCGGCGACGAGACCGGGCTGGTCCGGGCCGTGCACGATCAGGCAGGCGTGGTCGCGGAGGGCTTCGTTGTGAACGGTCATGAGTGCTGTGCTCCCGGGTCAGGACTGCGCGGCGGTGTACTCGCGTGCCCACTGCGCGGTCGCGAGCAGTCCGCCGAACGTGTAGAAATGCAGTTTGACATCTCCCGAGCGGGTGTCCTGTCCGAGCAGGCCCGACAGGTCGCTGACGAAGCGCTCCGGCCCGGCGGTCCCCATGAGGTTCGTGAGCGAGAAGCCGTACTTCTTCACGATCATCGCGTTGGCGCCCACGCCGAACCGGCGGGCGAAGTTGATCAGCCGCTTGATGCCGGCGGGGCCGGGCGTGCCGATGCGGATCTGGCTGGTGATGCCGCGGTCGCGGACGCCGTCGATCCAGCGCATGACCGGATCGGTGTCGAACGCGAACTGGGTGAGGATGACCGCATCCAGCCCCTGCTCCTTCAGCGCGGCGGACTTGTCCTCGAGGTGGCGCCACAGCACGTCCTGTGCGATGTCGGGGTGTCCCTCCGGGTACCCGGCGATCGAGACCTCCTTGACGCCGTAGTCCTGCAGGATGCCGGTGCGGATGACGCTCAGCGAGTCGGGGTACGGGCCCTCGGGCGTCGCCGGGTCGCCGCCCACGCAGAACACGTGCTCGGTCGCGCCGACCTCCTGAAGGCGACCGAGGAACTCCTCGAGCTGCCCCTGGCTGGCGAGTCGGCGCGCGGAGATGTGGGGCACGGGGGTGAACCCGAGGTCCTTGACCGCCTTCGACGCGGCGACGCGCATGTCGAGGTCCTCGTTGCCGAGGAAGGTCACGTTGATCTTGGTGCCGGCCGGGATCGCGTCGCGCGCCTCCTCGAGGCCGGGGATGTCCTTGCCGGTCATCTCCAGGGAGAAGTCGTCGATGAGCGCGAGCGCCGCCGTCCGGTCGGCCGCCGGTGAGATCTGAGCCACGGATGGGATCCTTCCGCCTAACGGCCGCCTCGTTGCGTGCCGTGCTTGGAACTTTACCTATGCAGATAGGGAATGGCAAGAGGGAATTCG
>JAEZSU010000013.1 GCA_023421635.1 Actinomycetes bacterium
CGACATCGGTCGTGACCGGGACGGCCCCGCTGGCGGCACCCTCCAGCAGGCACAGCGGGGAAGCCTCGCCGTAGGCGCTCGTGAGGGCGACGACGTCGGCGATGCGGTACAGCGCGTCCATGTCGTCCCGGATGCCGAGCAGGTGCAGGTTCGCGTGCTCGGCACCGCTGCGGGCGATCATGTCCGTGAGCGCCGGGTTCGCCGGGCTCATCCCGGCCCCGCACATGACGTAGTGCGCGCCGGATCGGCGCGCGTGCCGCGCCACCGCCTGCAGGAAGAGCCCCGGATCCTTCATCGCGTCGAACCGTGCGGCGAACACCACGACCGGTGCGTCGGCGGGGATGCCGAGCCGGGCGCGCGTCGCCGCCCGCTCGGCCGCGCGCCCGGGACGGAAGCGGCGGATGTCGACCCCGTTGGGGATGACATGCCGTTGCGCCGCCCGCACGCCTGCACGCGAATAGGCGTCGGCGGTCGAGTGCGCGCACGCGATCGTGGCGGACACGAGTCCGGTCGTCGTCGCCTCCCGCAGCCAGTTCAGTGCCGGGCCGGAGTGTCCCGGGTCGGAGCGGTGCAGGCACACCGCGACCGGCACCGGCGGCATGAGCCCGCGGTCGGCGAGCGCGAGCAGCAGGGCGACGGGCTGCTCCTTGAGCACGAGCACGAGGTCCGCGTCGTTCACTGCCTCCGCGGCGCGCTCAAGCTGCTCGGCGGTGAAGTCGCCGTGAGCGGGCGGCACCTCACCCGCAGTGCGCCCCAGGGTCTGCACCTCGACGCCCGCATCACGCAGTCGTCGGTAGCGCAGGTCGCCGCTCATGGCTTGCACGGTCCCCTCCCGCCGGGCGTCGGCCGCGAGCGAGAGCACGCGGTGGTGCTGTGCCGAGCCGTGGAGGCCGGCGACCACCTCGGTGTGAAGGACCCGGGCACCGCCTGCGAAGAACCCTTCGTACAGGCTGAGGACACTGATCGGTCGCGGCATGGAGGCCTCTCGGGGGGACGGTCGCGGCCGGGTTGCTCCTCGAACACCGTCGCGACGCTGGGCCGGTGGCGGCGTGCCACCTGCAGCGATCGTGACGCAGCCGCATGCGCTGCGGGTGTCGCGCAGGTAAACACTCGGTGAGTTCCGTCGCGCGTCGGGGGCCGACCCCGTCGACGCGGCCTCAGTGCTCCGGATCGTCTCCGAAGACGCGCACCTGCTGCGGGCACCGGCAGGCCACGGCGAGCTTCGCTGCCCATGCGTGGGCAGCCGCCTCTGACGGCAGCTCGAGGATCGCGAATCCCCCGTCGAGCTCCGCGGTCTCCGGATAGCCGCCCGGACGCACCTCGCCCGTCCCGTCGACCAGCACGGGCGCGATGCGGTCGTCGATGCCGCCGCCGAACACCCAGACCCCGGCCGCTTTCGCCGCGCGCACCACCGCGTGCGACGCCTCGGAGACAGCCGGGAGCTCGGCCTTGTCCACGACCATCGCCCGGGCAGGGAAGGAGAGGAGATACATGGTCATGCCGTCAACGTACGCGCGGCGCGCACAGCGGGAAAGAGCGCCTGCGCAGCACTGCTGACACGGCGCCGGCGGTCTCCTACAGTCGACGCATGACCGCCCAGGCCCCGATCGTGACGCTCACGATGAACCCGGCGCTCGACGTCACCAGCGCGGTCGCCGAGGTCGTCCCCGAACACAAGCTGCGGTGCGGGCCGAGCCGGACGGACCCCGGCGGCGGCGGGGTGAACGTGGGCCGGGCGATCCGGAGCCTCGGCGGCGACGCCCTCGCCGTGCTCCTGCTCGGCGGCCCCACGGGCGAGGCGTACCGCCGGGCCGTCGATGCGACCGGCCTCCCCCTCCGCGTGCTGCCGATCTCCGGCGAGACGCGGGAGAGCTTCACCGTGGACGAGACCTCCACCGGCAGGCAGTTCCGGTTCGTGCTGCAGGGGCCCACGGTGGCGGAGCCCGAATGGCGGGCGGCCCTCGACGCCGTCGCCGACGCGCTGCCGACCGGGGGCTACCTCGTCGCCAGCGGCAGCCTGCCCCCGGGGGTGCCGGACGACTTCTACGCCCTGCTCGCGCGCCGGTGCCACGACGAGGACGTCGCCTTCGTCGTGGACGCCTCGGGCCCCGCCCTGCGTGCGGCCGTCGAGGTGGGGGTGGACCTCATCAAACCGAGCGCCTCGGAGCTCGCGGGCCTGACCGGCTGCGACCCGTCGGACGAGGCCGCGCTCGTGGATGCGGCACGGTCGCTGGTCGCTGCGGGACGCGCACGGCACGTGGCCCTGTCCCTCGGTGCGAGTGGGGCGGCGCTCGTCGGCGCCGAGGGGACGGTGCGCCTGCGTGCGCCGCGTATGCGTGCGGTCAGCACCGTCGGCGCCGGCGATGCGTTCCTCGGTGCCCTGGTGCTCCGGCTCGCACAGGGCGTCCCCGCGGCTGCCGCGGCGAGGACCGCCGTCGCCGCCGGGACCGCCACGGCGATCCGGCCCGCGACCGAGCTGTGCCTGCCAGAGGACGTCGCGCGCCTCGAGCGGGACGTCACCGGCTGACCGACGCCTCGCGGGACGTTCTGCCCTCGTCGCGATACCGGCGCGGCGGTACCTTCGGGCGTCGTCGGAAGGATCGGGCCATGGTGCGCATCGCGCTCGCGTTCGACGGACGCGAGCACTCGGGGGCGGCGTTGCGCTGGGTGGTCGATCGGGCGACCACCGTCACGGATCCGGTGTCCGTCACGCTCCACGTGACCGGGTTGCCGTGGTTCCACCACCGCACGGACATCGACCTCGCGGCCGCTGCGAGCGACCTCGCGGATGCCGTCGGCGACGTGGACGTG
>JAEZSU010000019.1 GCA_023421635.1 Actinomycetes bacterium
GGCGGAGGCCGTGCCGGTCGAGGCGGCGGTGACCACCGCCGAGGCGGAGCAGACCGCCGCGAACCTCAACGGCATGCTGGACGTCGCCGGGTTCTATGTCGGCGAGGAGCGCACCGTCCCGCTCGACCGGGCGCAGGTCGCGTCATGGCTCACCGTCGAGGACGTCGACGGCGAACTCACCATCACCGCCGATGCCGCTGCCATCCAGTCCGCCGTCGACGGACTGCCGGGCCTCGTCGACCGCGCGCCGGTGGATGCCCGGGTGCTCGTCAACAGCGCCGGCGACGTCCTGTCCGAGATCAGCCCCGGGCTCACCGGGCGCACCCTCGGCGACACCAGCGGCGTCGCCGCCGGGTTCGCCGCACAGCTCGAGACCGGCAACGCCCAGTACGGGCTGCCGGTGACCGAGACGGCGTTCAACACGACGTCGGTGATCCGCCGCATCGAGGTGAACCTCTCCACGCAGCGCACGTTCCTGTACGAGAACGACCAGCTGGTGCAGTCCTACGCGATCTCCTCGGGTCTGCCGCAGTTCGCGACGCCGACCGGGCGCTTCAAGGTCTTCGCGCACGTCTCCAAGCAGGACATGGGTGCGCTCTGCTACAACCCGAACGCGCAGAACAGCTACTGCACCAAGAACGTGCCGTGGGTGACGTACTTCGCCCCCGACATCGCGTTCCACGGCGCGTACTGGCACAACAACTTCGGCAACGTGATGAGCCACGGCTGCGTGAACATGCGCGTGAACGAGGCCCGCTTCGTCTACGAGTGGGCCGTCACCGGCACCGAGGTCTGGGTCCACTACTGACCCCGGCGGCATCCCCCGCCGCATTCCGCCGCATCCCCTGCTGCATTCTCGCCCCCCGCTGTCGACTTGCCCTCTATGTACGCCTGAAGCACCGTTTCGCGTACATCTCAGGCAAGTCGATACGTCGGGTGCGCCGGCAGCGACAGCGACAGCGACGCGACAGCGACAGCGACGCGACAGCGACAGCGACAGCGACAGCGCATCCCTGTCGACTTGCCCTCTATGTACGCCTGAGGCACCGTTTCGCGTACATCTCAGGCAAGTCGATGCGTCGGGGTGCGCCGGCCGGGACGGCGACAGCGGCAGCGGGAACGGCAGCGGGAACGGCAACAGCAGCAGCGGCGGGAACGGGAGAGGGGGCGGATGCCGCAGCATCCGCCCCCTCGTCGTCAGGGTGTTCAGGCGATGGCGTCGAACACGGCGTTCAGCGTCGCGGACGGCCGCATCACCTCGTTCACCTTGGCGGTGTCGGGGTGGTAGTAGCCGCCGATCTCGACCGGCTCGCCCTGCACCGCGAGGAGTTCGGCGACGATGGCCTCCTCGTCCGCGGCGAGCTGCTCGGCGATGGGCGCGAAGGCCGCGGCCAGCTCGGCGTCCTCGGTCTGCGCAGCCAGCTCCTGCACCCAGTACAGGGCGAGATAGAAGTGGCTGCCGCGGTTGTCGATCGTGCCCAGCGCGCGCCCGGGCGACTTGTCGTTCTCGAGGAATGTGCCGGTCGCGCGGTCGAGTGTGTCGGCGAGCACCTTCGCCTTGGCGTTGCCGGTGAAGCCGGCGTAGTGCTCGAACGAGGCGGCCAGCGCGAAGAACTCGCCCAGCGAGTCCCAGCGCAGGTAGTCCTGCTCGAGCAGCTGCTGCACGTGCTTCGGCGCGGAACCGCCCGCACCGGTCTCGAACAGCCCGCCGCCGGCGAGCAGCGGCACGATGGAGAGCATCTTGGCGCTGGTGCCCACCTCGAGGATCGGGAACAGGTCGGTGAGGTAGTCGCGCAGCACGTTGCCGGTCACCGAGATGGTGTCCAGGCCCTGCCGCATGCGCGCGAGCGAGTACCGGGTCGCCTCGGCCGGGGGCAGGATCGTGGTCGTGATGCCCTTGGTGTCGAGCTTGCCGAGGTAGGTGGCGACCTTCGCGATCAGCTGCGCGTCGTGCGCACGGTTCGCGTCGAGCCAGAACACGGCCGGCGCACCGGTGGCGCGGGCACGGTTGACGGCGAGCTTGACCCAGTCGCGGACGGGGATGTCCTTGGTCTGGGTCGCGCGCCAGATGTCGCCCGCCTCAACCTCGTGCTGGATGAGGACCTCGCCCTCGGAGTCGACGATCTGCACCGTGCCGGGGGCTGCGATCTCGAAGGTCTTGTCGTGGCTGCCGTACTCCTCGGCCGCCTGCGCCATGAGGCCGACGTTCGGGACCGTGCCGATGGCGGTCGGGTCGAGCGGCCCGTTCGCGATGACGTCGTCGATCGTGGCCTGGTACACACCGGCGTAGGAGGAGTCCGGGATGACGGCCAGGGTCTCGGCCTCGCCGCCGTCGGCGCCCCACAGCTTGCCGCCGTTGCGGATGAGCGCCGGCATCGAGGCGTCGACGATCACGTCGGAGGGCACGTGCAGGTTGGTGATGCCCTTGTCGGAGTTCACGTACGACAGGCGCGGCCCGCGCTCGAGGTCGGCGGTGATGGCGGCCGAGATCTTCTCCGCATCCGGGGTCTTGTCGAGCCCGGCCAGGATGGCGCCGAGGCCGTTGTTCGCGGACAGGCCCGCTGCTGCGAGCTCCGCGCCGTACGTGTCGAAGACGTCCTTGAAGTAGGCCTTCACGACGTGACCGAAGATGATCGGGTCGGAGACCTTCATCATCGTGGCCTTCAGGTGCACCGAGTACAGCAGGTCCTCGGCCGCGGCGGTCTGCAGCGTCTCGGCGAGGAACGCGTCGAGCGCCTTCGCGGAGAGGAAGGTGGCGTCCACGATCTCGCCGGGGAGCACCTTCAGGTCGCTCTTGAGCACCGTGACGGTGCCGTCCTCGGCGACGTGCTGGATGGTGAGCACGTCGTCGTCGGGGATGACGACCGACTTCTCGTTCGCGCGGAAGTCGTCGTGGCCCATCGTGGCCACGCGGGTCTTCGAGCCGGCGTCGAACGCCTTGTTGCGGTGCGGGTGCTTGCGCGCGTAGTTCTTCACCGACAGCGGCGCACGGCGGTCGCTGTTGCCCTCGCGCAGGACCGGGTTCACGGCGGAGCCCTTGATGCGGTCGTACCGCGCGCGGATGCTCTCCTCCTCGTGCGAGGACGGCTCGTCCGGGTAGTCCGGCACGTCGTAGCCCTGCGACTGCAGCTCGGCGATCGCCGCCTTCAGCTGCGGGATGGAGGCCGAGATGTTCGGCAGCTTGATGATGTTCGCCTCGGGCAGGGTGGCCAGGCCACCGAGCTCGACCAGCGCGTCGCCGACGAGCTGGTCGGGGGTCAGGCGCTGCGGGAACGCGGCGAGGATGCGGCCGGCGAGCGAGATGTCGCGCGTCTCGATCTCGACGCCCGCCTGGCCGGCGATCGCCTTGACCATGGGGAGGAAGGATGCGGTCGCGAGCGCCGGAGCCTCGTCGGTGTGCGTGTAGATGATCGTGGAATCGGGCACGTGTGGTCTCTCCGTACGAGCGTCGTGGGGTTGACCAGCAGCCTACCCCACGGGACCAAAGTATCTCGACATCAAGATACTTTTGCGTGGTGCAGGATGCGGCCGGCGAACCGCACCTGCCGTTCCCACTGCCGCGCGAGGCCGCCCTCGTGCTCGTTGAAGGCGTAGACCTCCACCTCGGCGGGTCCGCGGTGGTGGTTCGCCGCGGCGAACACGGTCGAGGGCGGGCACACCTGGTCGTGCAGGGCGGTGCTGAACAGCGCCGGGACGTCCGAGCGCCGGGCGAAGTTCACGCCGTCGAAGTACGAGAGGGTGCGGAACACGGTCTCGGCCGCATCCCGGTGCACGGACAGGTACTGCACGATCTCCTGGTACGGGTAGGCGTCGGTCAGCCCGACGGCCCGCTCGAAGTGGCACAGGAACGGCACGTCCGGCATGACCGCCTGCACCCCGTCGGACAGTCCGGATGCGGCCAGCGCGATGCCGCCGCCCTGGCTGCCGCCGATGACCACGACGCGCTCGGGGTCGACCTGCGGCAGCGAGCGCACCGCATCCACGAGGAGCACCGCATCCGTGAACACCCGGCGGTAGTAGTAGTCGTGCGGGTCCTCGATCCCGCGGGTCATGAACCCGGGAGACGAGGGGCCGGTGCCGTGCGGGTCGGGGGTGTCGCCGCCGGTGCCCCAGACGCTCCCCTGCCCCCTCGTGTCCATGAGGACGTAGGCATACCCGCATGCCGCCCAGGCGAGCCGTTCCTGCGGCAGCCCCCGCCCGCCGCCGTAGCCGTTGTACTCGATGACCGTGGGAAGCGGCCCGGTCGCGCCCGCCGGGGTGAGGTACCAGCCTTTGATCTCGTCGCCGCCGAAGCCGGAGAAGGTGAGGTCGTACACGTCGACGAGGGTGATCGGGCCCGAGACCCGCTCGATGCGGGGCTGTTCCGCGAGGGCTCGGGATTCCGCGATCGTGCGGGCCCAGAACTCGTCGAAGTCCGCCGGCTCGGTCACCTCCGGACGGTAGACGCGGAGTTCCTCCAGTGGCAGGTCGAAACGGGGCACGGCTCTCCTTCGATCGGTGGCCCGGTGCGGCGTCGTCCCCAGGCGTACGACCGATTCTGCACGCCCGTGGGGCTTGGGCGTTAGCCTGAGATCATGAGCGAGCTGCGCCTTGAGGAACTCTCCGCCGCGACGATCGTCGCCGTGAACTCGATGTCGCTGAAGCCCGGACAGGAGCAGTTCATCGCACCGGTGAGCTACGGCACCGCCGCCACCGTGGCGAATCCGCGCACCACGTGGCAACGGGTGGTCCTCGACCGCAACGAGGTCGTCGGCTTCATCAGCGCCAACTTCGACCCGGACGAGCCGCAGGAGTACTTCCGCTCCGTGCTGTGGCGCATCAACGTCGACGCCGACGACCAGGGCCGCGGCATCGGCCGGTTCGCGATCGACGGGATGCTCGACGAGGCCCGCGAACGCGGCCTCGACCACGTGGACGTCATCTACGAGTCCGGCCCGGAGGGCCCGGAGCCCTTCTTCTCCCGCGTCGGGTTCACCCCCGTGGGCGAGACGGAGTTCGGCGAGACCGTCGCCCGCATCACCCTCTGACCGGACTCAGACGAGCGACTCGCGCCAGGCGGCGTGCAGCTTCGCGAACCTGCCGGTGCCGCCGATCAGCGTCGCGGGGGCGTCGTCCTCGACCACCTCGCCGTGCTCCATCACGAGCACGCGGTCGGCGATCGCGACCGTCGACAGGCGGTGGGCGATGATGATCGCGGTGCGCTCGGCGAGCAGCGTCTGCAGCGCCTCCTGCACCATCCGTTCGCTCGGGATGTCGAGGGATGCGGTGGCCTCGTCGAGGATGAGCACCGCGGGGTCGGCGAGGAACGCCCGCGCGAACGAGATGAGCTGCCGCTGCCCGGCGGAGACGCGGCCGCCGCGTTTGTTCACGTCGGTGTCGTAGCCGTCGGGCAGCGCGCGGATGAACGCGTCGGCGCCCACGGCACGCGCCGCCGCCTCGATCTGCTCCGGCGTCGCGTCGGGCCGGCCGAGCGCGATGTTGTCGGCCACGGTGCCGCTGAACAGGTACGCCTCCTGCGTGACCATGACGATCGCCCGGCGCAGGTCCGGCTGTGCGATCTCGCGAAGGTCGACCCCGTCGAGCGTGATCCGGCCCCGGGTCGGGTCGTAGAAGCGGGAGACGAGCTTCGCGAGCGTCGACTTGCCCGCACCGGTGGTCCCCACCAGCGCGATGGTCTGCCCGGCGGGGATGTCGAGGTCGAGGCGGGGCAGGATGGTGCGGCCGTCGCCGTAGCCGAACCCGACGTCCTCGAACCGGACGTGCCCGGCGGCACGCGGCAGCTCGGTCGGACGCTGCGGCTCCGGGACGCTGGGCTCCTCCTCGAGCACACCCGACACCTTCTCCAGCGCTGCGGCGGCCGACTGGTACTGGTTGAGGAACATCGCCACCTCCTGCAGCGGCGAGAAGAAGTTCCGCACGTACAGCACGGCGGCCAGCAGCACACCGACCTCGAGCGCGCCGTCCGAGACGCGGATGCCGCCCCACAGCAGCACCGCCGCGAGCGTCACGGCCGACACCGCCATGAGCCCCGGCTCGAACGTGCCGAACAGGCGCATCGAGCGCATGTTCACGTCGCGGTACTCCTCGCTGAGGCCGCCGAACTCGCGGTCGTCCCGCTCCTCGGTGCGGAACGCCTTCACCGCCCGGATGCCGGTCATGGTCTCGACGAACTTCACGATGACCTTGGCGCTCACCACCCGCGAGAGCCGGTAGGCGAGCTGCGACCGACGGTAGAACCAGCGCATGAGCAGCGCCAGCGGCAGCCCCATGACCACCAGGATGACGCCGGACTGCACGTCGAGCAGCAGCAGCGCGATGAGCGTGAACCCGCCGTAGAGGACACCCGAGACGAGCTCGTTGAGTCCGCCGTCGAGGAGCTCCCGGATCGAGTCGAGGTCGCTCGTCTGCCGGGAGATGATCCGGCCGGACGTGTAGCTCTCGTGGAACTCCAGGCTCAGCCGCTGGGTGTGGCGGAAGATGCGCGTGCGCAGGTCCAGCATGATCGCCTGCGTGAGCCGCGCCGCCACGATCACGTACCAGCCGATGAGCGCAGCACCGCCGATGGCCGACACCACGTAGACGGCGAACACGCCGATGGTCGGCATCCAGTCGGCGCGTTCGATCACGGCGGGCAGCGCGTTGTCGATGCCGTACGCGATGAGCGCCGGACCCACGACCCGCAGGGCGGTGGAGACGACGAGCACGACGGCGGCGAGCGCCAGATGCCACCGCACCGGGTGCACGAGGCTCGCCAGCAGCCGCTGCGAGCGGCGGCGGATCCACCTGCTCTCGTCGCGGGTGTAGTCGGAGCGGTCCTCGCCGCTCGTGCCGGTGACACCGGTCATCGCAGGCCCTCCGTCCGGGCGTCGTCCGCATCCCCGCCGCGGCGCGGGGCGTCGTCGAGGCTGGAGATCACGTAGCGGTAGTGCGCGGACGCACGCAGCAGGTCGCTGTGGCGTCCGACCGCGGTGATGCGGCCGTCCTCGAGCAGCGCGACCCGGTCGGCGAGCGCCACGGTCGAGGGGCGGTGCGCGACGATGAGCGCCGTCGTGTGCGCGAGCACCTGGCGCAGCGCCTCCTCCACGAGCGCCTCGGTGTCCACGTCGAGCGCGGACAACGGGTCGTCGAGCACGAGCGCGGCGGGGCGTGCGGCGACGGCGCGCGCGAGCGCGAGCCGCTGCCGCTGGCCGCCCGAGAGGCTCAGCCCCTCCTCGCCGATGACGGTCTCGACACCGTCCGGCAGGTCGTGCACGAAGCCCGCCTGCGCCACCTGCAGCGCCTCCTGCAGCACCCGCTCGCCCTCCGGCGAGGACGGGTCGAGGTCGTCGCGGCCGAGCAGCACGTTCTGGCGGACGGATGCCGAGAACAACGTCGCCTCCTCGAACGCGGTGGAGATGTGGGTGCGCAGTTCGCGCAGGGTGAGATCGCGCACGTCGACCCCGTCGAGGGTGACACGGCCGCCGGTGACGTCGTACAGGCGCGTGGGGAGCGTGGTGAGGGTCGTCTTCCCCGAGCCGGTGAGCCCCACGAGCGCCATGGTCTCGCCGGGCTCCAGGGTGAGGTCGATGCCGTCGAGCTGGTCGCGCTGGGTGGCGGGGGCATCCTGGTAGCGGAAGTGCACGTCCTCGAAGACGAGGCGGCCCCGCGGCTCGGCGATGCTGACCGGCTCGGCCGGGTCGACGATCGTGTTCTCCTCGTCGAAGACCTCGAAGACGCGGTCGGTGGCGGTGCGCGCGTCGAGGAGGAACGAGAAGAGGAACCCGATCGACTCCATCGGCCAGCGGAGCACGGTGGCCATGGCGAAGAACGCGAACAGCTCCGACACCGACAGCCGGCCCTGCGCCGCGAGCACGATGCCGGTGACCAGGCACAGCGCGAACGCCAGCTCGGGCAGGAGGGTGAGCCAGAACCAGATCGCCCCGACCGCGCCGGCCTTCCGGAGCTCCGTGCGGCGCAGCGTCTCGGCCTGCCGGGTGAACTTCTGCAGTGCGTGACCGCCGCGGCCGAAGGCCTTCAGCACCCGGATGCCGTGGACGCTCTCCTCGACGGCGGTCGCCAGGTCACCGGCCTGGTCCTGGCTCTGCCGGGTGAGCACGCCGTACTGCTTCTCGAAGCGGTAGCCGACGTACCACAGCGGCGCGGAGCAGATGAGGAAGACGAGCCCGAGCGCCCAGTGCCAGCGGAAGAGCACGACCGTGCCGACGAGGATGGTCAGCACGTTGACCACGAGCATGATGAGCCCGAACGCCAGCCACCGGCGGATGAGTCCGATGTCCTGCATCATCCGGCTGAGGAGCTGCCCCGACTGCCACCGGTCGTGGAACGCGACGGGGAGCCGCTCGAGGCGCTGCGTGAACCGGGTGCGCAGCTCGTACTCGACCCTGGTCGAGGGGGCGAGGATGAACCAGCGCCGCAGCCACACGAGCCCGGCCTCGGCGAGGCCGAGCGCGAGGATGAGGACCGCGCCCAGGGCGATCACCCCGAACTCCCCGGAGGCGACAGGGCCCGCCACGACGGCCTCGATGACGAGCGGGATCGCGAGCGCGACGAGCGCCGCGGCGAGGGCGCTGCCGGCACCCGCCAGCATCCTGCCCATCACCGGGCGGGCGAACGGAACGAGCCGTGCGAGTGCGCGCGGCGTGGACAGCGTGGAAGTCGTCATGAGCCTCAGGGGGACGGAGCGTGCCCGAACAGGCAGCCCTCCAACCTATGCTGGGTGTCCGCTGTGCGTCAACGCCCGGCGGCCGCCTCCCGCGCCAGCAGGCGCTCCTTCACCGCCAGGCCCCACGCGAACCCGCCGAGCGATCCGTCGCTGCGCAGCACCCGGTGGCAGGGGACGAACAGGGCGGGGGCGTTCCGGGCGCAGATCGAGGCGGCGGCGCGCACGGCCGACGGGCTGCCCAGGAGCGCGGCGAACCCGGTGTAGGTGAGGGGTTCGCCCGCCTTCACCGAGCGCAGCGCACGCCATCCGGCGAGCTGGCCCGGAGTGCCGGTCTGCGAGACCTCGACCTGGTCGATCGCGGCGAGGTCGCCGTCGTAGTAGGCGCGGACGGCGTCCGCCGCATCCGTCTCGCCCCGTTCCACCGCCGCCGGCCGCGCGCGGATGCGCGCGAGGATCGCGTCGGGGTCGGCGGTCCAGCCGGAGGCGAGCACCCGGCCGTCCTCGGCGAGGATCGTGAA
>JAEZSU010000023.1 GCA_023421635.1 Actinomycetes bacterium
CCGTTCTGGGTGTACATCGGGAAGACGACGAGGTGCCGCAGGCCGTCCACCCGGTGCTGCTGCGGCTGGAACGCGGTGAGCGCATCCAGGAAGTCGGGTACGCCGAAGCCCTCGTCCCGCCAGCGGCGGAGGTCGGCGGTGAGCGCGTCGAGGTAGGGGGCGTCGTGGGGGAACCGCGGCGCGAGGGCGGCGATCGAGGCGGTGACCCGGTCGATCTCGGCGGATGCGGCCGGATGCGCGGCCGCATCCGGGACGGAGCCGTCCTTCGCCTGCAGCTGCTGCACGGCGGTGACGGCCTCCTTCAGGCTCAGCCACGCCGCATCCGTCTCCACGGGCGTCTCGATGTCGAGCACAGTGGGCATGGGAACCTCCTCCGTTCGGAATGATTACGGTGGAGAGCAACGCTAACAGGAAATATTGCGGTTCCGCGAGGGTGGATCGCGCGCTGCTAGCGTTGCGTGCATGACCGACGCGCCCCACATCGACGACGAGGCGGATGCCGCGATCGTGCGGGTGATGGCGACGGACGGGCGCGCCACGCTCGCCCAGCTGTCGCGGGAGGCGGGACTCTCCGTCTCTGCCGTGCAATCGCGGCTGCGGAAGCTCGAGAGCCGCGGCGTCATCACCGGCTACCGGGCGGTCATCGACCCCGAGGCGGTGGGGAAGCCCCTCGCCGCCATCGTGGAGATCACGCCGCTCGATCCGGCGCAGGCCGACGACGCCCCGGAGCGGCTGGCGCACCTCGACGCGATCGAGGCCTGCCATTCCGTCGCGGGGGAGGCGAGCTACATCCTCTTCGTCCGCGTGGCGACGCCGCGGGCGCTGGAGGAGCTGATCCGCGACATCCGGCAGGCCGCGAACGTCCGCACCCGCACCACGGTCGTCCTGCAGACCTTCTACGAGCACCGCCCCCTCGTCTCCTGACCCCGGTCCCGCGCTCGCCAGGGACCGCGAGCTGGCATCTGGGCCCCGAGACCATGGGGTTCACCCAGGGTCTCGGGGCCCAGTACCCATCTCGCGGTCAGGCCGGTTACTTGCCGCCCTCCGTCAGCGTCACCGTGATGGGGGTGTACGCGCCGGCGACCTCGACGCCGTCCGCGGCGAGCTCGTCGAGCGCCTGCTGCATGTACTCGTTGGAGTAGGCGGATGCGGGAGGGTCGGCGGTGATGAGGTTCTGGCCGTCCTGGTTGACCGCCGACAGGGCGCCGGCCACCGTCTTGTTCCACGCGGCCTCGTCGACGAGACCGAACGTCTCACCGGCCCAGATGAGCTTGTTCACCTCGTTCATCTGCCACAGCTGGTGGACGGGGCCGACCGGGAACGCGAGCTCGGCGTTCGAGGCGATGTCCCACACCATGGCGGCGGCGTCCTCGGGGTTGTCCCGTGCGAACAGCCAGCCCTTCGTGACGGCCTTCAGGAACCGCACCGCCGCGTCGGCGTAGGCCGGGTCCTCCTCGAGCCGCTGCGTGTCCGCCCAGATGGCGTCCTGCAGCATGGCGCCTTCGGTGTCCTCGTAGGAGATCACGTTCAGGTCGTCCATCGTGTACAGCCCGCCCGTCTCGGGATTCACCGTCTCGAGCACCATCGCCAGCTCGTTGTACGTCATCGCCTGGGCGGCGTCCACGTCGTCGTCCAGCAGCGCGTTCATCGAGAAGTCCTGGGTCGTGATCGACACCGTGCTCGCGTCGAGGTCGTCGGCGGCCATCGCGGCGAAGATCTCCCACTCGTTGCCGAAGCCCCACGACCCGATGCGCTTGCCCTCGAAGTCGGCGACCGATTCGATGCCGGAATCCGCCCACGACACCTGCGTGGTGCCCGAGGTCTGGAACACCTGGGCGATGTCGGTGAGCTCGACGCCGCTCGACTCGATCGTGCCGAGCACCTTCGGCACCCACGCGACGGCGAAGTCGACGTCGCCGGCGGCGAGGGCGTCCTGCGGCACGATGTCGCCGCCCGAGGGGAGGATGTCGACGTTCTCGAACCCCTCCTCCTCGAAGTAGCCGTTCTCCAGGGCCACGTAGTATCCGGCGAACTGCGCCTGCGGCAGCCACTGCAGTTGCAGGACGATGTCGGTGAGGGGCTCGAAGTCGCCCGACGCGTCGTCGGTCGACTGCGAGGACGTGCCGGAACACGCCGTGAGGGCGAGCGCGGTGACCGTCGCCGCGGTCGCCGCGGTGAGGATGCGCCGTGTGCTGTGTCGCATGTGGTTCCTTTCGATCGGGTGGTGCGCGGGTGTCGGGCCGACCGGCGGTCAGCTCGAGCTGCGCCTCGCCGTCAGCCGCTCCAGCAGCACGGTCGCGAGGAAGAAGACGAGGCCGACCACGATGGCCGCGGCGACGTACGCCCAGGCCAGCGCCGCGTTGCCGGACTTCGCGTACCCGGCGATCGCGGTGCCGAGGCCGTCCGCGGGGCCGCCGAAGTACTCGGCCACGAGCGCCGAGATCACGGCGAGCGAACTCGCGATGCGCACCCCGGTGACCAGGTACGGCACAGCCGTGGGGAAGGTGAGCTTCCGGAACTGCTGCACCCCGGATGCGGCGTAGGCGGTGAACAGGTCGCGTTGCACGGGACGTGCCTGACGCAGGCCGCGGAGCACGTTCACGAACACCGGCACGAATGCGGCGATCCCCGCCACGACCTCGCGGCCGAACTGGCTCGACGCGCCGAACATGGTGTTCAGGAGCGGCGTGAGCGCCACGACGGGCACGACCGCGATCGCCGCGACGACCGGCGCCGTCATGGCGTCCACCGGCTTCAGCCACGCCGCGAGTCCGGCGACCAGGACCGCCAGCACGGTTCCGACCACGAGCCCGATGAGCGCGTTCCCGCCCGTGACCAGCGCATCTTCGGCGATGATGCCCAGGTTCTGGAACAGTGCGGTGAACACCGCGACGGGACCCGGGACGAGCTGGGCCCTCCCCGTCGTGACCATCGACAGACCCAGCCACCCGGCCAGCAGCAGCACCCCGACCCCGACCGGGGCGGCGAGGCGGAGGATGCGCTCGGTGGCCGCGGTCATCGTTCGTTCGCCCGCTCCACCGGTGCACCGTGGAGCGCCTCGCGCACCGCGGTCACCCGCTCGAAGAACTCCGGCGACTCGCGGAGGGCATCCGGTCGCACCCGCCCGAACGGTACGGACAGTTCCGCTGTGATCCGGCCCGGCCGGGGGGACATCACCACGACGCGGTCGGAGAGGTACACCGCCTCCGGGATGGAGTGGGTCACGAACACCACGGCCGCGCCGGTCTCGGCCGCGATGCGGATGAGTTCGGTCTGCATCCGTTCCCGCGTCATCTCATCCAGCGCGCCGAACGGCTCGTCCATCAGCAGCAGCCGGGGGCGCGTGGCGAGCGAGCGCGCGATCGCCACGCGCTGCTGCATCCCGCCGGAGAGCTCGTCAGGGTACCGGCTGGCGAACTCGGTGAGCCCGACCATCTCGGCCAGCTCCGCCGCGCGGGCTGCGCGCTCGGCCGAGGAGACGCCGTGCAGTTCCAGCGGCAGCGCGATGTTCGCGAGCACCGTCCGCCACGGCAGCAGGCCCGCCTGCTGGAATGCGATGCCGTAGTCCTGATCGAGTCTGGCCTGCCTGGCGGGCTTGCCGAACACCTCGAGCGTGCCGCCCGTGGGCTGGTCGAGGTCTGCGATCAGCCGCATGAGCGTCGACTTGCCGCAGCCGGACGGGCCGATGAGCGACACGAACTCGCCGGTCCCGACCTCCAGGTCCACGTTCGACAGCGCCTGCACCGACCGTCTGGCGGCGCCGAAGACGCGGTCGAGCCCGGCGGTGCGGACGGCGAGGGGTTGGGATGCGGTCATGCCAGGGCCTCTCCACGGCGGTAGGTCTTCATGGTCGCGCCGAGCAGCGCCACCGATCCGGCGGCGACGAGCCCGAGCAGCACGGCGCCGAAGATCGGTGCCCAGGGCAGTGCGGGGTCGGCCGATGCCGACTGCGCCATCTGCAGCAGCATCCGGCCGAGTCCGCCCCGCATGCCGATCGAGACCTCGGCGACGACGGCGCCGACGACGGCATTCGCCGCGGCGAGCCGGAGCGCCGGCAGCAGGTACGGCACGGCCGCGGGCAGGCGCAGCCGGAAGAGCGTCTGCCGGTACCCGGCGGCGTAGCTGCGCATGAGGTCGCGGTGGATCGCGTCTGGGGCGTTGAGTCCGCGCAGCGCCCCCACCGCGACCGGGAAGAACGCCAGGTACGACGCGATCATCGCCACCGAGAGCCACTCCGGCCAGGGGAACAGGTTCCGGTCGATCTGGTTGCCGATCCGCGACACCACCGGCGCGAACGCGATCAGCGGCACCGTCTGCGACACCACGATCCACGGCAGCAGGCCCCATTCCGCGATCCGCCACCGCTGCATGGCGAGCGCCAGCAGCATCCCGACGAGGACGCCGATCACCCAGCCCGCGGCGGCGATGCCGAGGGTGGTGAGGATGCCGCCGGCCACGGTCTGCCACAGCGGCGGGGTGCTGGCCCCGCTCGTGGGGTCGAACAGGCGCGCCACCATGGTCCACACGTGCGGCATCGCCCGGTCGTGGGTGCGGGGGAGGATGCGCAGTCCGTCCCGCTCGGAGCCGATGACGACACCGTCGGACGGGCCGAGCCATTTGTACAGCTCCCACAGCAGGACCAGCGCCGCGATCCCGACGACGCCCCACGCCCACACCGACCAGCGCGGCATCCTGGCGCTCGCGCTGCGGCGCGGGGGTGCGGGTGCGACGGGGTCGACGCCGGTCATCGCTTGGCCGTGATGTGCTCGGAGAGGGCGGGGATGACGGTCTCGCCGTACACCCGCAACGTCTCCTCCTTGTTGTCGTGCTGCAGATACCCGGCGAACTGCGTGACCCCGAGCTCGCGCAGCGCCTCGAGCTTCGCGATGTGCTCCTCGGCGGTGCCGAGGACGCAGAACCGGTCGACGATCTCGTCGGGGACGAAGTCGACGTGATCGTTCCCCGCCTTCCCGTGCGTGTTGTAGTCGTAGCCCTGGCGGCCGGCGATGTAGTCGGTGAGCGCTGCCGGCACGTCGCCGTGCGCCCCGTACTTCGCGACGATGTCGGCCACGTGGTTGCCCACCATGCCGCCGAACCAGCGGCACTGGTCGCGCATGTGCGCCCGGTCCTCACCGATGTACATGGGTGCGGCGACGCAGAAGCTGATCGCGTCGGGGTCGCGGCCGGCGGCGGTCGCCGCGTCGCGGACGACCCTGATCATCCACGCCGCGATGTCGACGTCCGCGAGCTGCAGGATGAACCCGTCGCCCACTTCTCCGGTGAGCTTCAGCGCGAGCGGGCCGTATGCGGCCACCCACACCTCGAGCTCGGAGCCGCGGCTCCAGGGGAACTGCAGGGTCGCGCCGTGGTACTGGACCGGGCGGGAGTTCGCGAGCTCGCGGATGACGTGGATCGACTCGCGCAGCTCGGCCAGCGAGGTCGGCTTCCCGTTCGTGACGCGCACCGCCGAGTCGCCGCGGCCGATGCCGCACACCGTGCGGTTGCCGTACATCTCGTTGAGCGTCGCGAACACCGACGCGGTCACCGTCCAGTCGCGGGTCGCGGGGTTCGTCACGAACGGGCCGACCGTGATCCGCTTGGTCGCGTTCAGGATCGCCGAGTGGATGACGTACGGCTCCTCCCAGAGCAGGTGCGAGTCGAAGGTCCACACGTGGCTGAACCCGTGCGCCTCCGCCAGCTGGGCGAGCTGGACCGTGCGGGATGCGGGCGGGTTGGTCTGCAGGACGACACCGAAGTCCATCGGTCACCCCTTCCGGTCGTTGAGCGAGCGAACCCGGCCGTTGAGCGAGCGCAGCGAGACCCGGTCGTTGAGCGAGCGAAGCGAGACCCGGTCGTTGGGCGAGCGCAGCGAGACGCGGTCGTTGAGCGAGCGAAGCGAGACGAAACGCGCCATCAGCTCAGGTACTGCGTCAGGTCGCGCTTGATGAACCGGCCGTCGCCCTTCGCCCCGAGGTAGTCGCCCCCGTCGACGATGACCTTGCCGCGGGCGATCACGGTGTCGACGTGCCCGTCGATCTCGTAGCCCTCCCAGGCGGAGTGGTCCATGTTCATGTGGTGGGTCCGGTTCACGCCGATCGAGGTGTGGCCGTTCGGGTCGTAGACGACGATGTCGGCATCCGCCCCGGGCTGGATGACGCCCTTGCGGCCGTACATGCCGAACATACGGGCGGGGGTGGTGCTGGTCAGCTCCACCCAGCGTTCGAGGGTGATCTCGCCGGTCACGACGCCCTGGTACATGAGATCCATCCGGTGTTCCACCGAGCCGATGCCGTTCGGGATGGCGCGGAAGTCGCCCCGGCCGAGCTCCTTCTGGTCCTTCATGCAGAACGGGCAGTGGTCGGTGGAGACCATCTGCAGGTCGTTCGTGCGCAGGGCCTGCCACATGTGCGCCTGGTGCCCTTCTGCGCGGGAGCGGAGCGGCGTCGAGCACACCCACTTGGCCCCCTCGAACGAGCCCCACTCCTCACTCGAGGCGCCGAGCTGCTCCTCGAGCGAGAGGTACAGGTACTGCGGGCAGGTCTCGCCGAACACGTTCTGGCCCTTGTCGCGGGCGGCGGCGAGCTGCTCGACCGCCTGCTTCGCGCTCACGTGCACCACGTACAGGGGCGCCCCGGTGAGGTTCGCGATCATGATCGCGCGGTGGGTGGCCTCCTCCTCGGCCTGCCAGGCGCGGGCGATCCCGTGGAAGTACGGGTCGGTCTTGCCCTCGGCGACGAGCTGCTCGGCCAGCACGTCGATCACCGGGCCGTTCTCGGCGTGCATCATCGTGAGCAGCCCGGTCTCGCGGGAGACCTGCATGGCGCGCAGCACCTGCGCGTCGTCGGAGTAGAACACCCCCGGGTAGGCCATGAACAGCTTGAAGCTCGTCACCCCCTCGTCGATGAGCCCCGGCATGGCGGCGAGCGCGTCCGCATCCACCCCGCCGATGATCTGGTGGAAGCCGTAGTCGATCGCGCAGTTGCCGGCGGCCTTCTCGTGCCAGGCGGCCAGCCCGTCCTGCACGCGCTCGCCGTACCGCTGCACCGCGAAATCGACGATCGTGGTGGTGCCGCCCCAGGCCGCGGCGCGCGTCCCCGTCTCGAACGTGTCGATCGCGGCGGTGCCGCCGAAAGGCAGCTCCATGTGCGTGTGCGCGTCGATGCCGCCGGGGATGACGTACTTGCCGGTCGCGTCGACGACGGTGTCGACGGATGCGGTGAGGTCGGTGCCGAGCAGTTCCGAGCCGGGTGCGAGCACCGCGACGATCCGCTCGCCGTCGATGAGGACGTCCGCGCGGTTGCGGCCGGTCGCCGAGACGACGGTGCCGCCGGTGATGAGCGTCGTTGCCATGGCGTGCCCCTTACGGCTTCGCGATCCGGGTGTAGGAGTCGGGGCGGCGGTCGCGATAGAACTGCCAGTCGTCGCGCATCTGCTGCACCATGTCCAGGTCGAGGTCGCGCACCAGGATCTCCTCGTGCTCGCTCGAGCCGCGCTCGCCGACGAAGTTCCCCCGCGGGTCGATCACCTGGCTCGTGCCGTAGAAGTCGACGGCGAGGTCGCCGTACTCGTTGTCCTCGCGGCCGACCCGGTTCGGCTGGAGCACGAAGTACCCGTTCGCCACCGCGGCGCAGGGGCCCTCCACCTCCCACAGCCGGTTGGACAGCCCGGGCTTGGTCGCGTTCGGGTTGAAGACCATGTGCGCGTCGGCGAGACCGAGTTCGCGCCATCCCTCTGGGAAGTGCCGGTCGTAGCAGATGTACATGCCGATCCGGCCGACCGCGGTGTCGAACACCGGGTACCCGAGGTTGCCGGGGCGGAAGTAGAACTTCTCCCAGAACCGGTCGAGGTGGGGGAGGTGATGCTTGCGGTACTTCCCGAGGATCGTCCCGTCGGCGTCCACGAGCACCGAGGTGTTGTAGTAGACGCCGGTCTCGGCCTCCTCGTAGATCGGCAGCACCATGACCGTGCCGAGCTCCTTCGCGAGGGCGGCGAAGCGCTGCACGATCGGGCCGTCGGCGGGCTCGGCGTAGCGGTAGTACTTCTTGTCCTGCGTGATCCCGAAGTAGGGGCCGTAGAAGAGCTCCTGGAAGCAGAGCACCTGGGCGCCCTGCGCCGCCGCATCCCGGGCGAAGCCCTCGTGCGTGTCGAGCATGGATGCCTTGTCGCCCGTCCACGTCGTCTGGGTGATCGCCGCGCGTACCGTCGTCATCGTTGCCTCCCGGTCGTGGGTGTTGGCGTGGAGCATAGGACCGCAGAACGGCCCGCCGATAGGTTTCGCGACCGTTCTGTTACTGTTCCGGCTGAACATTTCTCTGCAATTTCCGGATGTGTCGAGGCCGTAAATCCTCGGCGAAACCACTGATGAGGGGCGGGAACCCGGATGCTGCGCCCCGAGGTCCTCACCGAGCGCACACCGCAGGGCATCGCCGGGGAGCTCTCCCGGCTCGTCGCGGAAGGCGCACTCACGCCCGGTGACCGTCTGCCGACCGTCCGCGAGGTCGCCGCGGTGCTCGGGGTGTCTGCCGGGACGGTCAGTGCCGCGTGGCGGGCGCTCGCCGCGGCGGGGGTCATCGTCACGCGCGGGCGGGCGGGCTCGTTCGTCCGGGACGATCGCCGCGAATGGCTGAGCCCCCGGGTGAACACGCTCGCCGCGACCGAGACCGCGAGCCGGGTCGATCTGTCGCTGGGGACGCCCGACCCGGCACTCCTGCCCTCGCTCGCGCCCGCCCTGGCACGGGTCACCCCGCGGGCCGACACCGGGCGATATCACGACCTGCCCGTGCTGCCGGAGCTGGCGGCGTTCCTGCGTGCGGGCTGGCCGACGTCCGCGGTCGAGGAGATCACGGTCGTCGACGGCGCCCTCGACGGCATCGCCCGCGTGCTCGAGCAGGTGGTGCGCTTCGGCGACCGGGTCGCGGTGGAGTCGCCCGGCTTCCCGTACTTCTTCGATCTGCTGGACGTCCTGGGCGCCGAGGCGGTGCCCCTCGCCGTCGACGGCGAGGGGGTCACCCCGGCATCCCTCCGGCGGGCGCTGGCCCGCAGGCCGGTCGCGGTGCTCATCCAGCCGCGGGCACAGAACCCGACCGGGGCGTCGATGTCGCAGACCAGGGCGAAGGCGCTCGTGCAGGTGCTGCGCACGGTGGCCGGCGGCGACCGGGTCACGGTCGTCGAGGACGACCACTCGGCGCTCATCGGCTCCGCCCCCGACGTCACGCTGTCGCGGTGGCTGCCGCAACAGGTGGTGCACGTGCGCAGCTACTCGAAGTCGCACGGGCCGGACCTGCGCATCGCGGCGCTCGGGGGTCCGGCGCGCATCGTCGAGCGGGTCGTCGCCCGCCGCATGCTCGGGCCGGGGTGGACCTCGCGGCTGCTGCAGGCCGTGCTGCTGGACCTGCTCACCGATCCCGCTGCGGTGGCCCGCGTCCGCACCGCCCGGCTCGTCTACCGCGACCGGCTGGACCGCATCGCGACGGGCCTGCGCCGGCG
>JAEZSU010000037.1 GCA_023421635.1 Actinomycetes bacterium
CTCGACCACCTCGCCGCGCCAGAACGAGGACTTCTTCGTGTCTGTGAGCCGCACCCGCACCCGCTCACCGGGAAGGGTGTCCGGGACGAAGACGACGCGCCCCTCGTGGCGCCCGACGAACACCCCGTGCGCGACCCCGGTGATGTCCAGCTCGATCTCGTGTCCCACATCCATCCTTCGAGCCTTTCACACCCACCCGCCCGCCTCCTCCATGCCCCTGCTCGCGCCCCCTCCCCATACACCGCTCCTGTCGACTTGCCGTATACGTACGCTGCGCGGCGGGAATCGCGTACATACAGGGCAAGTCGACAGTGAGAGGGGGAGGGGATGCGGAGAGGAGGGGATGCGGCGACGAGCGGGGAGGGACGCGGATGCTGCGCGGTAGCGTGGCAGGATGCGCGTGCTGCTCGCCTCCACCTCCCCCGCCCGGCTCATGCTGCTGCGCCAGGCGGGGATCGACCCCGACACCCTCGCGCCGGACGTCGACGAGGAGGCCGTGATCGAGGCGGTCGAGCGCGCCGAGGGGCGGACGCTCGCCCCCGACGAGCACGTCCTCCTGCTGGCGCGGCGGAAGGCGGCCGCGGTCGCGGCGGTCGTCCAGGCCGACGACCCGGACTTCGACGGCCTGGTCATCGGCGGCGACTCGATGTTCGAGCTGGACGGCGAGATCCTCGGGAAGCCCTACACGCCCGAGGTCGCGACGGCGCGGTGGCACGCGATGCGCGGACGCACCGGCGTGCTGCACTCCGGGCACTGCGTGGTGCGGCTGTCGCCCGGCCGTCCGCCCGCCGAGGCGCACGCGGTGGCAGCGGCATCCGTCACCTTCGCCGACGACGTCACGGACGCCGAGATCGCCGCGTACGTCGCGACCGGCGAGCCGCTGCTCGTCGCCGGGGCCTTCACGGTCGACAGCCTGGGCGGCGGGTTCATCACCCGTGTCGAGGGCGACCCGTCCACGGTCGTCGGGATGTCGCTGTCCACGGTGCGAAAGCTCGCGGCGGACCTGGGCATCACCTGGACCGACCTGTGGCGGCGTTCGTAGGTTCTCACAAACCTTCGCCCGCACTTCTTGTCTGGTGCGGTCAAAAACGGACCCTCCGACCTCGGTAGGCTGGCTCCCATGCCAGAAATCGCCAAGGTCCTGATCGCGAACCGCGGCGAGATCGCCGTCCGCATCATCCGTGCGGCGCGCGACTCCGGACGCTCCACCGTCGCCGTCTACGCCGAGCAGGACCGCGACGCGATGCACGTGCGCCTCGCCGACGAGGCGTACTCGCTCGAGGGCGCGACGAGCGCCGACACGTACCTCTCGATCGACAAGATCCTCTCCGTCGCACGCCGCTCCGGCGCCGACGCGGTCCACCCCGGCTACGGGTTCCTCGCGGAGAACGCCGAGTTCGCCCGCGCGGTGATCGGTGCCGGGATGCGGTGGATCGGCCCCTCCCCCGAGGCCATCGAGGCGCTCGGCGACAAGGTGACCGCCCGACACGTGGCGGAGAAGGTCGGCGCGCCGCTCGCCCCCGGCACGCCCGGCCCGGTCGCGGATGCGGACGAGGTCATCGCCTTCGCACGCGAGGTGGGTCTGCCCATCGCGATCAAGGCCGCGTACGGCGGCGGAGGGCGCGGCCTCAAGGTCGCCCGCGAGCTCGACGAGGTCGCGGAACTGTTCGAGTCCGCGACGCGTGAGGCGATCACCGCCTTCGGCCGCGGCGAGTGCTTCGTGGAGAAGTACCTGGACAAGCCGCGCCACGTCGAGACGCAGTGCCTCGCGGATGCCGCGGGCAACGTCGTGGTCGTCTCCACCCGTGACTGCTCGCTGCAGCGTCGTCACCAGAAGCTCGTCGAGGAGGCGCCCGCGCCGTTCCTCACCGACGAGCAGAACCGCATCCTCTACGACTCGTCCAAGGCGATCCTGCGCGAAGTGGGGTACGTGGGCGCCGGCACCTGCGAATTCCTCATCGGCGCCGACGGCACCATCTCGTTCCTCGAGGTGAACACGCGGCTGCAGGTCGAGCACCCGGTGTCCGAGGAGGTCACCGGCATCGACCTGGTGCGCGAGCAGTTCCGGCTCGCCGAGGGCGGTCTGCTCGACTACGACGACCCCGCCCCGACCGGCCACTCCATCGAGTTCCGCATCAACGGCGAGGACCCGGGGCGCGGCTTCCTCCCGCAGCCGGGACCGATCCACGTCTTCAAGACCTTCGGCGGGCCGGGCACGCGTCTGGATTCCGGCGTCACCGCGGGCGATGCGGTGTCCGGCGCCTTCGACTCGCTGCTGGCGATGATCATCATCACCGGTCGCGACCGCGCCGAGGCGCTCGCCCGCGCCCGCCGCGCGCTCGACGAGTTCGAGGTCGCCGGGCTTCCGACCGTGCTCCCGTTCCACCGCAAGGTGGTGCGCGACCCCGCCTTCACCGCCGAGGACGGCCGGTTCGGCGTCTACACCCGCTGGATCGAGACGGAGTTCGTCAACGACATCCCGGCGTGGGACGGCGAGCTGTCCGCGCCCGCACCGGCGGAGGCGCGGCACACGGTCGTCGTCGAGGTCGCCGGCAAGCGCCTCGAGGTGAGCCTGCCCGACCGGATCGCGGCGGCACCCGCCGCATCCGGCCGTCCCGCTGCCGTCCCGCCCTCGCGCCGGTCGCACCAGCGCTCGGTCAGCGCGGGCGCGAGCGGCGATGCCGTGACCTCGCCCATGCAGGCCACCGTCGTGAAGCTCGCCGTGGCCGAGGGGCAGCAGGTCGTCAAGGGCGACCTGGTGGTCGTGCTCGAGGCGATGAAGATGGAGCAGCCCATCCAGGCGCACAAGGACGGCGTGATCGGCGAGATCGACGCCGACCCCGGCGTGACCGTGGCGGCCGGGCACCGGCTCCTCACCATCCGCTGAGCCGCCCCGCGGCCGCCCACCCGCCGCCGGGCGGACGGCCGCGGGTCAGTTCTCCTCTTCGCCGACCGTCTCGACCACGTGCATTGCGCGCATCGCGTCGGTGATGCTGCCCGACAGCGACGGGTACACCGTGAAGACACGCGAGACCTGGTCGACGGTGAGGCGTCGCTCCACCGCGATCGCGATGGGGTAGATCATGTCCGACGCGCGCGGGCCGACGATCACACCGCCCACGACCGTGCCACTGCCCTTGTGGGCGAGGATCTTCACGAAGCCGTCCTTGATGCCCATCATCTTCGCGCGCGGGTTCGCGGCGAGCGGGAGCTTGCGCACCACGGCGTTCACGTCGCCCGAGGCGATGTCGCGTTCCTGATATCCGACGGTCGCGATCTCCGGTGCGGTGAAGATGTTCGCCGCGATCCGGCGCGGCTCCAGCGGGATGACGACGTCGCCGAGCGCGTGGAACACGGCCATCCGGCCCTGCATCGAGGCGACGGATGCCAGCGGGACGGACGTGGTGCAGTCGCCGGCCGCGTAGATGTTCGGCACCGAGGTGCGCGCGACCCGGTTCACACGCACGTGCCCGGAGTGCGTGGTCTCGACCCCCGCCTCCTCCAGTCCGATTCCCGCCGTGTTGGGGATCGAGCCGACCGCCATCAGGCAGTGGCTGCCCTCGACGACGCGGCCGTCGGCGAGGGTCACGCGCACGCCGTCGCCGGTGTTCTCCACGGCCTCGGCGCGGGCCTTGGACAGCAGCGTCATGCCGCCGCGCTTGAACACCTTCTCCAGCACCGCCGCGGCGTCGGGGTCCTCGCCGGGGAGCACCTGGTCGCGGCTGGAGACGAGCGTCACCTTCGAGCCGAGGTTCATGTAGGCCGACGCGAACTCGGCGCCGGTCACGCCGGAGCCCACGACGATGAGGTGCTCGGGCAGGGTGGTCATGTCGTAGAGCTGCGTCCAGGTGAGGATGCGGACGCCGTCGGGCATGGCGTTCGGCAGCTGCCGGGGCGACGCTCCCACCGACACCACGAAGGTGTCGGCCTCGATGCGGTCGAAGTCGGTGCCGCCGGGGCCCGTCGAGGCGATGACCGCGTCGTGGCCGTCCAGCCGGCCGTGGCCGGAGATGATGCGCACGCCCGCCTCGACCAGCGAGGAGCGCATGTCGTCGGACTGCTGCCGGGCGAGCGCGAGGAGGCGGCGGTTGACCGCGGCGAGGTTGATCGCGACCTCGGGCTTGAGCGGCTTGCCGTCGCCGTCGCGCGCGAACAGCTGCACGCCCAGATCGCCCGCTCCGGCGATCGTCACCGCGGCGTCCGCGGTGGCGATGAGGGTCTTGGAGGGGACGACGTCGGTGATGACCGCGGAGCCGCCGACGCCGGCGCGCTCGACCAGGGTGACCTCCGCCCCCAGCTGCGCAGCGGCGAGCGCCGCCTCGTACCCGCCGGGGCCGCCCCCGATGATCGCGACACGTTGGGCATGTTCGAAGCTGAGCGACATGCATCCATTCTCTCTTGGGCCGCCGCCGCGACGCACATCGCGCACCGCGGCCCCGGCCGCGCGAGTCCTAGAGTTGTCGTCATGGTCACCCAGAATCCCCTCGACGACCCCGCCGCCGACCCGTTCGAGATCGCCCGCCAGGCCGCCGACGACATCGCACGCCTCACCGGCGTCGACCACCACGACATCGCCCTCACCCTCGGCAGCGGCTGGGGCAAGGCCGCTGAGCTCATCGGCGAGACGACGGCCACCGTCCCGGCCCCCGAGGTCACCGGTTTCAGCAAGCCCGCGCTCGAGGGGCACGTCGGCACCCTCCGCAGCATCCTGACCCCGACCGGCAGGCGCGTGCTCGTCATCGGCGCACGCACCCACTACTACGAGGGCCACGGCCCGCGCCGGGTCGTGCACAGCGTGCGCACCGCGGCGGCGACCGGGGCCCGCACCATGGTGCTCACCAACGGCGCCGGCGGCATCAAGGCCGACTGGCAGCCCGGCCAGCCGGTGCTCATCAGCGACCACATCAACCTCACCGGCGACTCTCCGCTCGAGGGCGCGACCTTCGTCGACCTCACCGACCTGTACGCCGCACGCCTGCGCGACATCGCACGCTCGATCGACCCGTCCCTCGACGAGGGGGTCTACTGCCAGTTCCGCGGGCCGCAGTACGAGACGCCGGCGGAGGTGCGGATGGCGAAGACCATCGGGGGCGACATCGTCGGCATGTCCACCGCGCTCGAGGCGATCGCCGCGCGGCAGGCGGGCATGGAGGTGCTCGGCTTCTCGCTCATCACGAACCTCGCCGCCGGTATCTCCCCCACGCCCCTCAGCCACGCGGAGGTCATCGAGGCGGGCCGGGAGGCCGAGCCCGTGATCTCGGCGCTGCTGGCCAGGGTGATCGAGGCGCTGTGAACGCCCTGCTGGAGACGGCCCGCGCCTGGCGGGACCAGGACCCGGATGCGGTCACCCGTGCCGAGCTCGACGAACTCGTCGCGAAGGCCGAGGCGGGCGACGCCGCCGCGACCGGGGAGCTGGAGGACCGCTTCGGCTCCCGGCTGGCGTTCGGCACGGCGGGGCTCCGGGGGCGCCTCGGCGCCGGCAGCAACCGCATGAACCGGGTGCTCGTCTCGCAGGCCGCGGCGGGGCTCGCCGCGTATCTGCGCGAGCAGGCGCCCGCGGAAACGACGCCCACCGTCGTCATCGGCTACGACGGCCGGCGTAACTCCGAGGTGTTCGCCCGCGACTCGGCCGAGCTGTTCGCCGGCGCGGGTCTTCGCGCCGTGCTGCTGCCGCGCCTGCTGCCCACCCCGGTGCTGGCCTTCGCGGTGCGCCACCTGGATGCTGCGGCGGGGGTCATGGTGACCGCGAGCCACAACCCGCCGGACGACAACGGCTACAAGGTGTACCTCGGCGGGGCCGACGAGGGGGCGCAGATCGTGCCGCCCGTCGATGGCGAGATCGCCGCGCACATCCAGCGCATCGCCGACGGGTCCCGCGTCGACCTGCTGCCGCGCTCGGACGCGTACGAGATCGCACCGGAGTCCGTCGTCGAGGCGTACGTCGCCGCGACCGCCGCGGTCGCCCCGGCCCCGGCGGGTGCCGCGGGCCTGACGTGGGTCTACACCGCGATGCACGGGGTCGGCTGGGAGACCCTCGCCAGCATCCTCGAGGCGGCCGGGTACCCCGCCCCGGTGACGGTCGAGGCGCAGCTGCAGCCGGACGGCGCGTTCCCCACGGTGTCGTTCCCCAACCCGGAGGAGCCGGGCGCGATGGACCTCGCGTTCGAGACCGCCCGGGCGGCGGGCGCCGAGCTCGTCATCGCGAACGATCCCGACGCCGACCGCCTCGCGGTGGCGCTGCCGGATGCCTCGGCCCCCGGCGGCTGGCGCCGGCTCACGGG
>JAEZSU010000038.1 GCA_023421635.1 Actinomycetes bacterium
CCCTCGCGCAGGCGCCGCCCGGCACCCGCCTGCGCTTCCGGCCCGCCTGAACCGGGGCGCGATCGCCCGGCCGCGACGAGCCGCGTGCCGCGGAACGACGGGCATTCCGGGCCCCGGCGCGCGGTTATACCGCAGCATCCGGACCTCGTCAAGAATCGACTGGACACGGCGCGTCGGATCGACTACAGTGAGTAGTTGCGCTCACTTCCCCCTGCCCTCATATGGTGGTCGGCTTGTGCGTTCGAGTCCCCCGCAGATCGCGGCGTGCGGTACCGGACGTGTGGGAAACAACGAGCACTCCACCTGACGACAAGGACACGAGCCCCGCCCGGGCCCATGGAGGTATTTCCCCTTGGCTGCTGCGCCCAACGCATCCGATTCCACCACCAAGACTCCCAAGAACGGACGCGCGGCTTCGCGACTTTCGTTCGCCAAGATCTCCGACACGCTGACGGTCCCCGACCTGCTCGCGCTGCAGACCGAGTCGTTCGACTGGCTCGTCGGCAACGAGGCCTGGAAGGCCCGGGTCGCCGAGGCCAAGGCCGCCGGTCGCACCGACGTGCCCGAGATCAGCGGGCTGGAGGAGATCTTCGAGGAGATCTCCCCGATCGAGGACCTCAGCGAGACGATGCAGCTGAGCTTCACGAACCCGTACCTCGAGCCGGAGAAGTACTCGATCGAGGAGTGCAAGGAGCGCGGCAAGACCTACGCCGCCCCGCTGTACGTCGAGGCCGAGTTCATGAACCACCAGACCGGTGAGATCAAGACGCAGACGGTCTTCATGGGCGACTTCCCGCTCCAGACCGGCAAGGGCACCTTCATCATCAACGGCGCCGAGCGCGTCGTGGTGTCGCAGCTCGTCCGTTCGCCCGGCGTCTACTTCGCCAAGACCCCCGACAAGACCAGCGACAAGGACATCGTCTCGGCACGCATCATCCCGAGCCGCGGCGCCTGGCTGGAGTTCGAGATCGACAAGCGCGACCAGGTGGGCGTGCGCATCGACCGCAAGCGCAAGCAGTCGGTCACCGTGTTCCTGAAGGCGCTCGGGCTGTCCAGCGAGGACATCCTGAACGAGTTCGCCGGCTTCTCCTCGATCGAGGAGACCCTGGAGAAGGACACGATCCTCACCAAGGAGGACGCGCTCCGCGACATCTACCGCAAGCTCCGTCCGGGCGAGCAGGTCGCCGCCGAGGCCGCGCGTGCGCTGCTGGACAACTTCTACTTCTCCCCGAAGCGGTACGACCTGGCGAAGGTGGGTCGTTACAAGATCAACCAGAAGCTGGGCCTGGACAAGCCGCTGAGCGACTCGGTGCTCACCGTCGACGACATCGTCGCGACGATCAAGTACCTCGTCGCGCTGCACCGCGGCGACCCGTCGTACACCGGCGTGCGCAACGGCCAGCCGGCGGAGATCCGCATCGATGTCGACGACATCGACAACTTCGGCAACCGCCGCATCCGCGCGGTGGGCGAGCTCATCCAGAACCAGGTCCGCACGGGTCTGTCCCGGATGGAGCGCGTAGTCCGCGAGCGCATGACCACGCAGGACATCGAGGCGATCACCCCGCAGACTCTGATCAACGTGCGTCCCGACGTGGCCGCGATCAAGGAGTTCTTCGGCACCTCGCAGCTGTCGCAGTTCATGGACCAGAACAACCCGCTCGCCGGGCTCACCCACAAGCGCCGTCTCTCGGCGCTCGGCCCGGGTGGTCTGTCGCGTGAGCGCGCAGGCGTCGAGGTCCGTGACGTCCACCCCTCGCACTACGGCCGCATGTGCCCGATCGAGACCCCTGAAGGCCCGAACATCGGTCTGATCGGCTCGCTCGCGTCGTTCGCGCGCATCAACGCGTTCGGGTTCATCGAGACCCCGTACCGCAAGGTCATCGACGGTCAGGTCACCACCCAGATCGACTACCTCACCGCCAGCGAGGAGAACGACTACATCGTCGCGCAGGCCGGTGCCGAGCTCGACAAGGACGGCCGGTTCGTGAACGAGCGCGTCCTGGCCCGCCGCGGCCAGGGTGGCGAGGTCGACCTCTTCCCGGCCGACGAGATCGGGTACATGGACGTCTCCCCGCGCCAGATGGTTTCGGTCGCGACCTCGCTCATCCCGTTCCTCGAGCACGACGACGCGAACCGCGCCCTCATGGGCGCCAACATGCAGCGCCAGGCGGTCCCGCTGGTGCGCAGCGAGTCGCCCGTGGTCGGCACCGGTATGGAGGGCTACGCCGCGATCGACGCCGGTGACGTGGTCACCGCGCAGAAGTCGGGTGTCGTGCTGGAGGTCTCGGCCGACGTCGTGACGATCCAGCTCGACGAGGGCGGCACGCAGGACTACTTCCTGCGAAAGTTCGACCGCTCCAACCAGGGCACGTCCTACAACCAGCGCGTCATCGTCTCGGCGGGCGACCGCATCGAGGCCGGCGAGGTCATCGCCGACGGTCCCGCGACCGAGAACGGCGAGCTCGCGCTCGGCAAGAACCTGCTCGTCGGGTTCATGACGTGGGAGGGCTACAACTACGAGGACGCGATCATCCTCAGCCAGGACCTGGTGAAGGACGACACCCTCTCCTCGATCCACATCGAGGAGTACGAGGTCGACGCCCGCGACACCAAGCTCGGCAAGGAGGAGATCACCCGTGACCTCCCCAACGTCAGCCCGGACCTGCTGAAGGACCTCGACGAGCGCGGCATCGTCCGCATCGGCGCCGAGGTGCGCCCCGGCGACATCCTCGTCGGCAAGGTCACCCCGAAGGGTGAGACCGAGCTGTCGGCCGAGGAGCGCCTGCTCCGCGCGATCTTCAACGAGAAGAGCCGCGAGGTCCGCGACACGTCGCTGAAGGTGCCCCACGGCGAGCAGGGCACGATCATCGCGGTCAAGGAGTTCAACGCGGAGGACGGCGACGACGAGCTCGGCTCGGGCGTCAACCGTCGCGTCGTGGTGTACATCGCCCAGAAGCGCAAGATCACCGCGGGTGACAAGCTCGCCGGTCGTCACGGCAACAAGGGCGTCATCGCGAAGATCCTGCCCGTCGAGGACATGCCGTTCCTCGCGGACGGCACGCCGCTGGACGTCGTGCTGAACCCGCTGGGTATCCCCGGCCGCATGAACTTCGGCCAGGTGCTGGAGACCCACCTCGGGTGGATCGCCAAGCAGGGCTGGAAGGTCGAGGGCGACCCGGAGTGGGCCGCGCACCTGCCGGCCGAGGCGCGCGAGGCCGCGCCCGGTACGAAGGTCGCCACCCCGCTGTTCGACGGTGCGTACGAGGAGGAGATCGCGGGTCTGCTGGACTCGACGAACCTCACGCGCGACGGCGAGCGTCTCATCGACCGCTCCGGCAAGGCGCAGCTGTTCGACGGCCGCTCCGGTGAGCCGTTCCCGGCACCGATCTCGGTCGGCTACATGTACATCCTGAAGCTGCACCACCTGGTCGACGACAAGATCCACGCACGCTCCACCGGCCCGTACTCGATGATCACGCAGCAGCCGCTGGGTGGGAAGGCGCAGTTCGGCGGTCAGCGCTTCGGTGAGATGGAGGTGTGGGCGCTCGAGGCATACGGTGCCGCGTACGCCCTCCAGGAGCTCCTCACGATCAAGTCCGACGACATCCTCGGCCGCGTCAAGGTGTACGAGGCGATCGTCAAGGGCGAGAACATCCAGGAGCCCGGCATCCCCGAGTCGTTCAAGGTGCTCATGAAGGAGATGCAGTCGCTCTGCCTGAACGTCGAGGTCCTCTCGGCCGACGGTACGACGGTGAACCTCCGCGACACCGACGACGACGCCTTCCGCGCTGCTGAAGAGCTCGGCATCAACATCTCCACCCGGTTCGAGTCCTCGTCCATCGACGAGATCTGAACCCGGTCAGGCAACGAACGAATTCCTACACAGGAGAATCAGTGCTCGAATCAACCACTTTCGATGAGCTTCGCATCGGCCTGGCCACTGCCGACGACATCCGTCGCTGGTCCTACGGCGAGGTCAAGAAGCCCGAGACCATCAACTACCGCACGCTGAAGCCGGAGAAGGACGGCCTCTTCGGCGAGCAGATCTTCGGTCCCAGCCGGGACTGGGAGTGCGCCTGCGGCAAGTACAAGCGCGTCCGCTTCAAGGGCATCGTGTGCGAGCGCTGCGGCGTGGAGGTCACCAAGTCCTCCGTCCGCCGCGAGCGCATGGGCCACATCGAGCTGGCGGCCCCCGTCACCCACATCTGGTACTTCAAGGGCGTGCCCTCGCGCCTCGGGTACCTGCTGGACATGGCGCCCAAGGACCTCGAGAAGGTCATCTACTTCGCCGCGTACATGGTGATCTCGGTCGACGAGGAGGCCCGCCACCGCGACCTCCCCACGCACGAGAACAACCTGCGCCTCGAGATCAAGAACCTCGCCGACCGTCGTGACGCCCGCGTCGCGGCGCGCCTGGCCAAGCTGGAGGAGGAGCTCGCCGCACTCGAGGCGGAGGGCGCCAAGGCCGACCAGAAGAAGAAGGCCAAGGACGCCGCCGAGAAGGAGATGGGCCAGATCCGCAAGAACGCGGACGAGTCCATCGCCAAGCTCGAGCGCGTCTGGGAGGACTTCCGCACCCTCGAGGTCGGTCAGCTCAAGCCCGAGGACGAGATCTTCAACGAGCTCGTGGACCGGTTCGGTCAGTACTTCGAGGCCCACATGGGCGCGGAGTCGATCAAGCGCCGCCTCGAGGCGTTCGACCTGGCGGCCGAGGCCGAGAGCCTGCACCTGCAGATCTCGGAGGGCAAGGGCCAGCGCAAGATCCGTGCGATCAAGCGCCTGAAGGTCGTCAACTCCTTCCTCACCACCGGCATGAGCCCGGCCTCGATGGTGCTGGACGTCGTCCCGGTGATCCCGCCGGAGCTTCGTCCCATGGTCCAGCTGGACGGTGGCCGCTTCGCGACCTCCGACCTCAACGACCTGTACCGTCGCGTGATCAACCGCAACAACCGCCTCCGCCGGCTGATCGACCTCGGTGCCCCCGAGATCATCGTCAACAACGAGAAGCGGATGCTGCAGGAGGCCGTCGACGCGCTGTTCGACAACGGCCGCCGTGGTCGCCCCGTCACCGGTACCGGCAACCGCGCCCTGAAGTCCCTCAGCGACATGCTGAAGGGCAAGCAGGGTCGCTTCCGCCAGAACCTGCTCGGCAAGCGCGTGGACTACTCGGGCCGTTCGGTCATCATCGTCGGCCCGCAGCTGAAGCTGCACCAGTGCGGTCTGCCCAAGCAGATGGCGCTGGAGCTGTTCAAGCCGTTCGTGATCAAGCGCCTGATCGACCTCGGTCACTCGCAGAACATCAAGGCCGCCAAGCGCGCCGTGGAGCGCACCCGTCCCGAGGTCTGGGACGTGCTCGAGGAGATCATCCGCGAGCGTCCGGTGCTGCTCAACCGTGCGCCCACGCTGCACCGCCTCGGCATCCAGGCCTTCGAGCCGCAGCTCGTCGAGGGCAAGGCCATCCAGCTGCACCCGCTCGTGTGCGCCGCGTTCAACGCGGACTTCGACGGTGACCAGATGGCCGTGCACCTGCCGCTGTCGGTCGAGGCCCAGGCCGAGGCCCGCATCCTGATGCTGGCGTCGAACAACATCCTGAAGCCGTCGGACGGCCGCCCGGTGACCCTGCCCTCGCAGGACATGATCATCGGTCTGCACCACCTGACCACGGTCAAGGAGGGCGCGACCGGTGAGGGCCGCGTGTTCGGTTCGGTCGGCGAGGCGATCCTGGCGAAGGACGAGGGCACCCTCGACCTGCAGGCCAAGGTCCGCATCCGCATCCCGGGTCTGTCGTTCCTCGAGGGCGAGGCCCCCGAGGGCTACGAGCGTCACGGTCTCGTCGACGCGTCGCTCGGTCAGGCGATCTTCAACGACACCCTGCCCAAGGGGTACCCGTTCGTCCGCGAGCAGGCCGACAAGGGCAAGCTGTCGCAGATCGTGAACAAGCTGGCCGAGGAGTACCCGAAGGTGGAGGTCGCGGCCTCCCTCGACCGGATCAAGGACGCCGGCTTCTACTGGGCCACGCGTTCCGGTGTCACCGTCGCCCTGAGCGACGTGCTCACCCCGCCGAACAAGCCGGAGATCATCGCCGCGTACGAGCAGCGGGCCGCCAAGGTCCAGTCGCAGTACGAGAAGGGTCTGACCACCGACGCCGAGCGCCGGCAGGAGCTCATCAAGATCTGGACCGAGGCGACCGACGAGGTGCAGGCCGCGATGCGCGCCAACTTCCCGGCCGACAACACCATCAACCGCATGGTGTCCTCCGGTGCCCGTGGTAACTGGCTGCAGATCCGGAACATCGCCGGTATGCGAGGCCTGGTGAACAACCCGAAGGGTGAGATCATCGCCCGTCCGATCATCTCCTCGTACCGCGAGGGGCTGTCGGTCGCGGAGTACTTCATCGCGACGCACGGTGCCCGTAAGGGTCTGGCCGACACGGCCCTCCGTACCGCCGACTCCGGGTACCTCACCCGTCGCCTGGTGGACGTCTCGCAGGATGTCATCATCCGCGAGGAGGACTGCGGCACCTCCAAGGGTCTCGAGCTGCCGATCGCGGCGGCCGGCGCCGACGGCGTGCTGGTCAAGGACGCCAACGTGGAGAACTCGGTGTTCGCCCGGACCCTTGCCGCCGACGTCGTCGACGCCAAGGGCGAGGTGCTCGCCGAGGCGGGTTCGGACGTGGGCGACGTGCTCATCAACCGGCTCGTCGAGGGCGGCATCACCACCATCAAGGTGCGCTCGGTGCTGACCTGCGACTCCGCCGTGGGTGTCTGCGCGAAGTGCTACGGCCGTTCGCTCGCGACCGGCAAGGTCGTCGACATCGGCGAGGCGGTCGGCATCATCGCCGCCCAGTCGATCGGTGAGCCCGGTACCCAGCTGACGATGCGTACCTTCCACACCGGTGGTTCCGCGTCGGCCGAGGACATCACCCAGGGTCTGCCGCGTGTCCAGGAGCTCTTCGAGGCGCGGACCCCCAAGGGTGCGTCCCCGATCGCCGAGGCCGCGGGTCGGATCACGATCGAGGAGACCGAGAAGCAGAAGAAGGTCATCCTCACGCCCGACAACGGCGACGAGCCGCACGTCTACCCGGTCCTCAAGCGCGCCACCCTCCTCGTCGAGGACGGGCAGCACGTCGAGGTCGGTCAGCCGCTGCAGGTCGG
>JAEZSU010000219.1 GCA_023421635.1 Actinomycetes bacterium
CACGCCTGGCTCAACGACCGGGGGCGGCGGAACGGCGACGCGCACTCCAGCCGATGACCGCATCCAACCCGCCCTCGGCGAAGGCGAGCCGCTTCGCATGACTCCACCCCTGGAGCCGCTTCTCCCACCCGAAGGCCTCGTCGATCCGGGCGAACTCCGCCGACCAGAACAGCTCCACCGGACGCCTGCGCCGGGTGTACGCGGCACCCTCGCCCGCCTGATGCTGCGCGAGCCGGCGCTCGAGATCCACGGTGCTGCCGACGTAGAGGGTGCCGTCGGCGCAACGGAGCATGTACACGTGAGGCATGCCGCGAGGCTAAGCGGGCGCGCAGCACGGTGGGATGCCGCACGACAGGGGTGTGCGTTCGTCGACGGCGATGCGGTGCTGGGGAGGAGGGGTGCGTTTCGTCTCGCTCCGCTCGCTCAACGACCGGAAGGCTCGCCCGTCAACGCCCGGAAGGCTCGCTCAACGACCGAGGGTGGGTGGTTCGTCTCGGTGCGGTGGATGCTGCGGTCGTTGAGCGAGGAGCGAAGCGACGAGTCGAAACGGGGTGGGCGTTTCGTCTCACTTCGCTCGCTCAACGACCGGTGGGAGCCCGCTCGCTCAACGACCCGGAGGCTCGCTCAACGACCGGTGGGAGCCCGCTCGCTCAACGACCGGAAGGCTCGCCCGTCAACGACCGGGAGGCTCGCTCAGGGACCGGGGGTCAGCGGTGGCGGAACTCGGGCGGCCGCTTCTCGCGGAACGCGGCCATGCCCTCCTTCTGGTCCTCCAGGGCGAAGAGCCCCGCGAACGTGCGCGACTCGAACCGGAGCCCCTCGGCGAGCGTCGTCTCCTGCGCAACGCGCAGCGCTTCCTTGGCGGCGTACAGCACGGGCAGCGACTTCGCCGCGATCGCCTGGGCCGTCCGCTCCGCCTCCGCGCGCCGGTCGGATGCCGGGACCACCCGCGAGCCGAGTCCTGCCCGCTCCGCCTCCCCCGCATCCATGGTCCGCCCGGTGAGCACGAGCTCGGCCGCCTTGTACGCACCGATCGCCCGGGTGAGGCGCTGTGTGCCGCCGAGCCCCGGGATGACCCCGAGGGTGATCTCGGGCTGTCCGAACTTCGCGGTGTCGGCCGCGAGGATCACATCGCACATCATCGCCAGCTCGCACCCGCCGCCGAGCGCGAACCCGGCGACCGCGGCGACCATGGGCGTCCGCACCCGACCGAGCGCCTCGAACCCGACGAACGGGTTGTCGGCGGTCATCTCCAGCGCGGTCTTGTCCGCCATCTCCTTGATGTCGGCGCCCGCGGCGAACGCCCGCTCACTGCCGGTGATGACGATGCATCCGATCCCCGGGTCGGCGTCGAACACGGTCACCGCCTCGCCGAGCTCCCGTGCCAGCGTCGAATTCAGCGCGTTCAGCGCCTCCGGGCGATCCAGCGTGATCCAGCCGACGCGGCCGCGGGTCTCGACGATCAGGGTCTCGAAGCCGGCCACGGTCAGCCCGCCTGCTCGACCGGGCGCTCGGCTACCTCGATCTCGGCGTCGCTGGCGACGTAGCCCTCGATGTGCCGTTCGTCGACGCCGTTGTAGGCGGACAGCGGACGGATGAGGGCGTTGGATGCGGCCTGCTCCATGATGTGCGCGGTCCAGCCGGTGACGCGGGACGCGACGAACAGCGGCGTGAAGGTCAGCGTGTCGAAGCCCATGATCCGGTAGGCGGGGCCCGACGGGTAGTCGAGGTTCGGGTAGATGCCCTTGCGCCCGACGAAGTCGCGTTCGAGTTCGTCGTACAGCGCTGCGAGGTCCGCCGCATCCGCGTACTCGACGAGCGTGTCCAGCGCCGCCTTCATGGTCGGCACGCGGGAGTCGCCCTTCTTGTACACGCGGTGGCCGAACCCCATGATCTTCCGCTTGTTCGCGAGCGCCTCGTCGAGCCAGGGACCGACGTTCTCGGCCGAGCCGATCTCGTCGAAGATGTGCATCACGGCCTCGTTCGCCCCGCCGTGCAGCGCACCCTTGAGCGCGCCGATCGCGCCGACGACGGCCGAGTACAGGTCGGCGGTCGTGCTCGTGATGACCCGCGCGGTGAAAGTCGACGCGTTGAAGGAGTGCTCGGCGTACAGGATCATCGACACGGTGACCGCGTCCGCGACGACGTCCACCGGCTCTTCGCCGAAGGTCATCCAGAGGAAGTTCCGCGAGTAGTCCAGGTCGCCGCGCGGCGGCACGAGTTCCTGCCCGCGGCGGCGGCGCTGGTCGTAGGCGACGACCGCCGGGAGCTTCGCGAACAGCAGCTTGGCCTTGGCGAGGTCGGATGCGGGCGAGTTGTCCGGCGTCGTCGGGTCGCTCGCGCCGAGCACCGAGACGGCGGTGCGCACGACATCCATCGGGTGCGCGTCGAGCGGCAGCAGGTCGATCGCCGCCTTGACACGGTCGTCGAGGTCGCGGTGGGTGCGCTCGAACGTCTCGAACTCGCTCAGCTCGTGCGGCTGCGGCAGCTCACCGTGCCACAGCAGGTACGCGACCGACTCGAAGGACTGCGTCGCCGCGAGCTCCTGTACGGGGTAGCCGCGGTACAGCAGCGAGTTCGTCTCCGGGTTGACCTTGCTGATCGCGGTGGCGTCCACCGTGACCCCGGCAAGCCCCTTCTTGATGTCGGTGTCGGTCATGCTCGCTCCTTTGCTGGTCCGGTCGTCGAGCGAGGAGCGGAGCGACGAGTCGAAACGGGGTGGGCGTTTCGTCGCACTCCGCTCACTCAGCGATCGTTGCGGTCGATGTCGAAGTTGAAGACGTTCGTGTCGAAGTGGTTGTACTGCTCGTAGTCGATCAGGTCGTACAGGTCGGCACGGTGCTGCATCTCGCCGAGCTTCGAGGTGAGATGCCCCTCCTCGAGGAGCGTGTCGAGCGCCCGCCCCGCCGCCCCCATCGCGATGCGCAGCAGCGACACCGGCCAGATGACGATGTTCACGCCGACATCGCGCAGCTGGTCGACCGAGAACAGGTCGGACTTCCCGAACTCGGTCATGTTGGCCAGGATCGGCACGTCCACCGCCGCGCGCACCGCCGCGAACTCCTCGAGCGTGCGCATCGCCTCGGGGAAGATCGCGTCGGCGCCCGCATCGACGAGCGCCTTCGCACGGTCCACCGCCGCATCAAATCCCTCCACCGCGCGCACGTCGGTGCGCGCCATGATGAGGAAGTCGGGGTCGCGCCGCGCATCGACGGCTGCGCGGATGCGCTTGCTCGCCGTGCCGAGGTCGACCACCGCCTTGCCGTCGAGGTGGCCGCAGCGCTTCGGGTTCACCTGGTCCTCGATGTGCATCCCCGCGATGCCGCCGTCCTCGAGCGTCTGCACCGTGCGGGCCACGTTCATCGGCTCGCCGAAGCCGG
>JAEZSU010000231.1 GCA_023421635.1 Actinomycetes bacterium
CCCCCGCCCCCGCCGTCCCGCACGCCGGCGGCATCGACGTCTTCGCCTGACCGAGAGGAACCCATGTCCACCGTCGACGCGATCACGGCCGCGAGCCTGCAGACCGGCAGCACCGTCGCCCCCGCCGCCCGGAAGACCACGCTCGATTCCGAGGTCTTCCTCAAACTCCTGGTCACCCAGCTGTCCAACCAGGATCCGAGCTCACCCATGGACACCAACGAGATGATCGCGCAGACCACGCAGCTCGCCTCGATGGAGCAGCTCACGGCGCTCGCCACCACGTCGTCCGAGTCCTTCGCGCTGAGCATGCGGGCGACCGCCGCCGCGTTCATCGGGCAGCAAGCCAGCTACATCGATGCCGAGGGCGCCACCCGCACCGGTGTCGTGTCCTCCGTCTCCTTCACCACCGGGGTCCCCGTCCTGCAGATCGGCGACGCCGCCGTCCGCCTGGACGAGGTGTCCGGACTCACCTCGGTCTCCTGACCCCACCAGAAAGGCATCACCATGCTCCGATCCCTCTATTCCGGCATTTCGGGCCTGCGTTCGCACCAGACGATGCTCGACGTGACGGGCAACAACATCGCCAACGTCAACACCACCGGGTTCAAGGCCTCCGCCGTCCAGTTCCAGGACTCGCTGTCGCAGCTCGTGCGCAACTCCACGCTGCCGCAGCAGGATGCGGGCGGTGCTAACCCGGCCCAGGTGGGCCTCGGCGTGCAGGTCGCCGGCATCAGCACCAACTTCGCGCAGGGCGCGGCCCAGTCGACCGGTGTGCCCACCGACCTCATGATCTCCGGCGACGGGTTCTTCGTCGTCAGCTCCGGCGGCGAGACCCTCTACACCCGCAACGGCGGCTTCTCGTTCGACACCACCGGACGCCTCGTCTCCGCCGACGGCGCGCTCGTGCAGGGGTGGACGGCGCAGAACGGCGTCATCACCGCCGGTCAGGCGGTCGGCCCGATCACCCTGCCGGTCGGTGCCACCGTGCCTCCGACGGCGACGACCACGGCGACCGTGAGCGGCAACCTGCCCTCCGACACCGCCGTGGGCGGCACGCTGGTCCGCGACATCCGCGTGTACGACGCCGAGGGCGGCACCTCCACGCTGAGCCTCACCTTCACCCGCACGGCCACCGGCTGGGACGTCGCCGACGGCAACGGCGCGACCGACGCGCTGACCTTCACGAACGGCGTGCTCACCGGCGGCGGCACGATCACCTCCGGCGGCATCGCGGTCGACATGTCGACCCTCACCGGGTACGGCACGGTGAGCACCGTCGCCATCACCGCGCAGAACGGCCGCGGCGCCGGCACCCTCAGCTCCTACGCCCTCGCGGACGACGGGAGCCTCGTGGGCACGTTCACGAACGGCGACACCGCGGTGCTCGCACGCGTCGCGCTCGCCCGCTTCGTGAACCCGGGCGGCCTCGAGAAGACCGGATCCACCCAGTACCGGCCGAGCGTGAACTCCGGCGAGCCCGTCATCGGCGCCGCCGGCTCCGACGGCCTGGGCAAGATCGTCAGCGGCGTGCTGGAGATGTCCAACGTCGACCTGTCGCAGGAGTTCACGAACCTGATCGTCGCCCAGCGCGGCTTCCAGGCGAACGCCCGCATCATCACGACGAGCGACGAGGTGCTGCAGGAGCTGACGAACCTCAAGCGCTGACCCTGACGGCGGCCGGTCGCGCTAACGTCGCGCGGCCGGCTGCCGACAGTTGCCAGGGAGGGCCCAGGACGGACCCTCGGTTCCCCGACCGGTACGGCCGGGGACGGATCTTCCAGGATGGAGCCCATGATCGTCCTCACGCGCCTGAACCGCACCCGGTTCGCGGTGAATCCCGACCTGATCGAACGGATCCACGCGTCGCCGGACACCACGATCACGATGGTCGACGGCGCCACCTTCGTCGTCACCGAACCGCTCGACGAGGTCATCGAGACCGTCACCCGCTTCCGCGCGCGTGTCCTGGCGCTCGCCTCGCGCTGGTCGGAGCCGGAGACCGGGGAGGACAGCTGATGGACCTCGCACTCATCGTCGGGCTGGCGCTCGCGTTCGGTTCGCTCCTGGCCATGATCTCGCTGGAGGGCGCGTCGGTCACGGCGCTGCTCATCCCGGCGCCGATGATCCTCGTGTTCGGCGGCACCATCGCCGTCGGTATCGCCAGCGGCACCCTGCGCGACGCGATCCTGGCGTTCAAGTCGCTCCCCCGCGCCTTCATCGGCGAGCGCCGTCGCGCCGCCGACATGATCGACAGCATCGTCGGTTACGCCGACATCGCGCGCTCGCAGGGCCTGCTCGCGCTCGAGCAGGACCTCACCGAGGAGACCGACCCCTTCCTGAAGCAGGCGCTGCAGAACATCGCCGACGGCACGGACGCCGATGACCTCCGCACCATGATGGAGGACGAGATCGCCTCCACCGCGGCGCGCAACCGCACCGTGTCGCGCTTCTACGCCACCCTCGGCGGCTACGCCCCGACCGTCGGCATCATCGGCACCGTCGTCTCGCTGACCCACGTGCTGGAGAACCTGGACCAGCCGTCCGAGCTCGGCCACATGATCGCCGCCGCGTTCGTCGCGACCCTCTGGGGCCTGCTCTCGGCGAACTTCATCTGGCTGCCCATCGGCAACCGGCTGCAGCGCATCGGCGAACTCGAGCTCGAGCGCATGACGGTCCTGATGGAGGGCATGCTCGCCGTCCAGTCCGGCGCCGCCCCGCACATCGTCGCCGACCGCCTCACGGCACTCGTCTCCGCGGACGCCGGCCGCCCCAAGAAGAAGGACCGCCGCGCGGAGCCCGCCGAGGAACCGGTCGACGCGGGATGAGCGTGCGTCGCCAGCGCCGGGTGAGCGAGGAGGGGCACGCCGGACCGGACGAACGGTGGATGGCCTCCTACCTCGACATGATCACGGTGCTGATGTGTCTGTTCATCGTGCTGTTCGCGATGTCGACCGTGGATGCCGAGAAGTTCAAGCAGCTCGCGAACTCGCTCGCGACCGGGTTCGGCAAGGAGACGTCCGAGACGGCGGACGTCGCTGAGGGCGTCATCGTGCCCCCCGACGTCGCGGACGACGAGGGGACCGCCCTCGCGACCGACCCGATCGTGGAGCAGGCACAGCAGGAGTACGACGACCTGGCGGCGCTGCGCGACCGGCTGCACCAGGCGCTGGCGCTCCAGGGCCTGGAGGCCGCGGCGACCTTCCGCATCGACGAGGTCGGGCTCACGGTGGGGCTCGTGAGCGCCGAGACCCTGTTCGCGACGAACAGCACGCAGCTCAGCGACCGCGCACTGTCCGTCCTCAACGCCATCGGCGGCGTGCTCACGCAGATCCCCAACCAGATCTCGGTCGAGGGGCACGCCGACTACCGCGCACCGACCGGTCCGTTCCCGACCAACTGGGAGCTGTCCTCCGGGCGCGCGACCCAGGTGCTGCGCTACCTGGTCGAGGCGCAGGGGATGCCTCCCACCAACCTGAGAGCGGTCGGGTTCGGCGATTCGCGACCGGTGACGAACGGTGTCACCGACAGCGAGCTGGCGGCGGACCGACGCGTGGACATCGTGGTGCTGTCAGCAGCCGACGAGGAGGTGCGCCAGATCCTCGCGGAGATCTCCCTGGCGAACGCCGCCGGCTGATCGCACGCCGGTCGCTTACACGCGACCCCGATCGCCCGATAGTCCTGTTCGTGGTGATCGAGGACAGCGTGCGCTCTTCCATGCCCGCGCACGCGGTGCTGCCCGAGGGGGAGATCGAGCGCTACGACTTCGGCCGGCCCGCCACGCTCTCGCGCGAGCACGCCCGCGTGCTCGAGCTCTCGTTCGAGACCTTCTCGCGGCAGTGGTCGGCGCAGCTGACCGCCCGTACGCGCAGTCGCGTCCAGATCTCGCTGGACTCGCTGACCCTCGAGACCTACGACGAGTACGCGGACGGGCTGCCCGCCACGCCCCTGGTGATCGTCGCGGCCCTCCCCGACTCCGATTCGCGGGTGCTGCTGGAGGTGCCGGTCTCGACCGCGCTCTCCTGGATCGTGCAGATGCTCGGCGGCCGCGGCACCGGTCCCGCGGCGGAGCGCGCCCTCACTCAGATCGAGCAGGCGCTCATCCGGGCCCTCGCCACGGAGGCGATGGAGAACGTCACGAACTCGCTGGGCGGACTCCTGCCGGCGGGTGCGACGATCTCCGGCCTGCACTACAGCGTCCCGTTCGCGCAGGCCACGGCCGCGGGCGACCTCGTGATCGTCGCCCGGATGAGCATGCGCGTCGGCGACCGTACGGTCGGCGCGAGCGTCGCGCTGCCCGCGCCGATCATCCTCTCCGGCCTGTCCGTCGACCACGACGCCCCGGCATCCGTGCCGCCCGAGCTGCTGCGCCAGCAGGTGGAGCTCTCCCCGGTCGAGCTGGCACTGCGCCTGGCGCCCCGGACGATCCGCCCGAACGAGGTGCTGAACCTCTCCGTGGGCGACGTCATCTCGATCGCGCATGCCGCCGACCGGCCGCTCGAACTCGTCGTCGGCGGCACCCAGCTGGGCACCGCCGCCGTCGGCACGAGCGGCGCGCGGCTCGCGTGCGTCGTGACCGCCACCGCCCCCGCCACCCCCATCCCCGCCGAGGAGCCCGTGTGACCAGCACCACCGCGTACGAGTCCGCCGTCGCCGCCGCCTTCGCGGCCCGCCTGCCCACGGCAGGTCCGACCCTGGCGCGGGCATCGCACTCGTCCGCCGACCCCGGCGAAGCGGTGCTCGTCACCTTCATCGGCGAGGCCAGCGCGGAGCTGGCCGTCCAGATCCTCGACCCGGACGCCCTGGTCGACGGGCTGACCGACGTCGCCATGCCGGTGCGGCTGCGTGAGGCCCTCGAGGCGGCGACCGCCACCCTGGGGTACGGCACGCTTCGCGAGGGCGTGCTCGGCGACGCCTCCGCGGCGTTCGCCGACGCGTCGGCGCAGCTGTTCGACCTCACCACCGAGGACGGGCACACGATCGGCCGGCTCGCGGTGCGCATCACCCACCGCCCGCTCGCCTCCACCGGTCCGTCCACCCGCCTCCAGCGCATCGCCGGGGTCGAGATGGAACTCACCGTCGAGATCGGCCGCACCCGGATGGCGGTGCGGGACGTGCTGGACCTCGAGCCCGGCCGCATCGTCGAGCTCGACCGCTCGGCCGGCGCCCCCGCCGACGTCCGGCTGAACGGCCGCATCATCGCGCACGGCGAGGTCGTCGTCGTCGACCAGGACTACGCGGTGCGGATCACCCGCATCCTCGAGAACGTCGAGGCCTGACCCTGGACGATCTGCTCCTGGCGCTGCGCGTCGGCGTCTCCCTCGCGGCGGTGCTGGGCCTGCTGTGGTTCCTGCAGCGCAAGTTCGCGCGCAGCCCGCAGCGGCGGCGGCGCCGCCCGGAGGAGCAGATCGCCGTGCTCGGCCGTCACGGGCTCGGATCGAAGGCGCAGGTCGTCGTGGTCGAGACCGGCGGGGTCCGCTACGTGCTCGGGGTCAGCGAGCACGGGGTGAACGTGCTCGACCGGCTGCCCGCCGGCGCCGATCCCCTCCCCTCCCCGCTGGACGAGCAGGCGTCCGCGACGCCCGCACCCGCGGCCCCGCAGCTGCCGCCTCCGCCGCCGAGCGCCGTCTCCTTCGAGCGGGCGCTCACCGAATCCGCG
>JAEZSU010000261.1 GCA_023421635.1 Actinomycetes bacterium
CGTCGAGCGAGGTCTCCCACAGCTCCGACCGGTGCTAGACGTCGGGGATGCCGGGACCTGCGAGCTGCAGCAGCATCGCGGCGAGCCCGTTCGACCAGCCCGGTCCGGCGAGCTCCGCCGCGAACGCCTCGACGAGGGGCCGCGCCGGCCCGAACGCGGCGTCGACGATGGCGTGCATGCGCGCCTCGAACGCGGGCTCCGGGTCGAGCCAGCCGGTCTCCTCGCCCGCCTCCCGCGCCGCCTTCTCGGCGTACGCGTGCAGCCGCTCCGGGGTCGCGGGCCACGATCCCACGATGGCCTGCCACAGCAGGTTGTCGAACGGGCCGTGCCCGCTGGAGGCGACGGCGCGGAGCTGCTCGAGCACCTCGGCCCACCGTTCCGGGATCTCCGCGAGCACCGAGAGCCGTGCGCGCACGTCCTCGCCGCGCTTCGTGTCGTGCGTCGACAGCGCGGTGAGCGTGTGGGGCCATTGCGCCTGCCGCCGGGTGAACGCGGCGTGGAGCCCCGCGACGGACAGCGCGAACACGGACGGGTCGCCGCCCACCTCGGTGAGCGTCCCCAGCCGGGTCGCGCGGTAGAACGCGGTGTCCTCCACGCCCTTCGCCATCACCGGTCCGGTGGTCTGCTGGAACCGGCGGGCGGTCTCCTGCGCGGGGTCGCCGAGGACCGGCAGGAGCACCCGGATCGCCTGGGCGAGGTCGGGCCGGCGGGCGGATGCGGCGGCCGCCGCCTCCTCGAGCCATTCGGCGCCGGCGGGGAGATAGGACCGGTACACCGGGAAGCAGGCGAGCAGTTCGGCGAGCGCGTCCGCTGCGTGCGGCGCGGCATCCCGCACCTCGGCGGGGAGCGTCCGAACGAGCCGGCGCACCTCCGCCCGCTGGATGGTGTCGGCGATCGCGCGCTTCGTGTCGTGGATGAGGTCGGCCCACGCGTGCGCGGGCGGCAGGCCGGTCCGCGCCCGCAGCAGCGTGTCGATCGCGGTGAGCCCGCCTTCGCCGTCGGGATCGATGAGCACCCGGTCGATCTCGGCCATGGTGTCGTAGCCGGTGGTGCCGACGGTCGCCCAGGAGGGCTGCAATGCCTCCGGATGCGGCGTGGCCGCATGCTCCAGGATCTTCTCCACCCACACCGGCACGCCTCCGGTGGCGGCGGCGAGGCGGTCGAGGTACGCGCCCGGGTCGGTGAGCCCGTCGGGATGGTCCACCCGCAACCCGTCGGCGAGCCCCTCGCGCACCCAGCGCAGCACCTCGGCGTGCGCACGGTCGAACACGTCGGGCAGCTCCACCCGCACGCCGGCGAGCGTCGTGACGGCGAAGAACCGGCGGTAGTTCAGCTCGGCGGCCTCGTCGCGCCAGAACCGCAGTTCGTAGTGCTGGCGGTCGAGGATCTCGCGAAGCTGCGCGTCGGGATCGGTGATCCCGTCGATCGAGCCGTCCGCGAGGGGCAGCACATGGTCGTGATACCGCAGCACCGGTTCGCCGCCGGTGTCGACGCGCAGGTCGCCCGCGACCTCGTCGAGCGGTCCGCCGAGGATCGGCACCGCGATGCGGCCGCCGCCGGCGTCCCAGTCGATGTCGAACGCCTCGGCGTGCACGGAGCCGCGCCCGTGCCGCAGCACATCCCACCACCACGGGTTCTCGCGCGGGACGGAGACGCCCATGTGGTTCGGCACGATGTCCACGACCACGCCGAGCCCGGCTTCGTGCGCGGCGCGGGACAGTCGTTCGAGCCCCGCGGCGCCGCCCCGCGCGGGGTCGACCGTGGCCGGGTCGACCACGTCGTACCCGTGGTCGGACCCCTCGGTCGCCCGCAGGAGCGGCGACAGGTACGCCGAGCCGACGCCGAGATCGCGCAGGTACGGCACGAGGGCGGCGGCCGCATCCAGATCGAAGGACGGCCGGATCTGCAGCCGGTAGGTGGAGCTCGGCAGCGCGGTCATCGCGCCACCTCGGCCTTCGGTGGGGCGCAGCGTCCGGCTCGGCGGCGCACACCAGATTCGGGGATGTCACGGAATTCGGGCCCCGAGCCCGGTTCTGCGCCGAATCCCGTGAGATCCCCGAATCTCGTGACGGCGGCTGCGGCCGTGACGGGGGATGCCGGCGGGACGGCGGATGCGGCGCCCACCGCGGGTGCGGTGGCGCCCGGCAGCGCGGTCATCGCTCCACCTCGACTTTCGGTGCAGCCCCCGGTACCTCGTCGATGACGCCGGTCACCGCCTGCGCGAGGGATGCGGCGACCGAGTGGTCGACCTCCGCCTCGGGCGCGACGTGCTCGCAGAGCACGATGAGCGACTTCGGCGCGACCGGCAGCCCTTCCCCGGGCTCCACCGGGTCGGTGTTCGCCCGCTCGCCCGCAGTGTCGACGTAGACGTCCCAGCTGGGCGAGAACTCGACGTCCGGGAGCGTGAACTGGACCGTCTCATCACCCGCGTTGAACAGGATGATGAAATCGGTGTCGGTGATCTGCTCGCCGCGGCGGTCGCGTTCCCTGATGCCCTCGCCGTTCAGGTACACCCCCACGGCGCGGCCGAATCCGGTGTCCCAGTCCTCGGGCTCCATGATCGAGCCGTCCGGCCGCAACCACACGATGTCCGGCACCCGCATGCCCGCCTCGCGGCGAGCGGGCC
>JAEZSU010000313.1 GCA_023421635.1 Actinomycetes bacterium
CCCCTGCCCCGTTTCGACTCGTCGCTCCACTCCTCGCTCAACGACCGGAGGCAGCGCGCTCCTCGCTCAACGACCGGAGCACGGGGAAGGCCCCGGGGCTGCGGGGATCCGCGGCCTCGGGGCCTTCACGTCACGGTCGGGGTCAGCCGAAGTCCTCCACCGTGGCGTAGCCCTTGCCGTTGTACTTCTGCACCACGACGGTGGACACGGCCGGCATGCCGTCCTCGGTGGTGTTCACGGCCGTGCCCTCGAGCATGAACGGCGCGACGTAGCCGTCGATCCCGCGCAGCTGCTCCATGAAGTTCTCACGGGTGGGCTCGGTCATCGCCTCGAAGGCCTGCTGCAGGGTCGCGCCGACCTGGTAGCTCCACACGCAGTGCGGGAACGCCGGGGTCTCGGGGTAGTCCGCGTACTCCTTCAGCTCGTCGAGGAACTGCTGCCCCTCGGCGGCCTCGGCGAACGTCGGGCTGGACGCGGACTGCGCGAACGCGACCGTGTAGACGCCGGGGAAGGCCGCCCCGCCGCCCGGCTCGAGGATCGCGCCCGGGCTCGAGGTGTTCGAGGGCAGGAACCAGTTGGGCAGCCAGTTCAGCTGCTGCGCCTTCTGCAGCGCCGAGATCACGAGCGGGGTGATCGACATCGCGTTGAAGAAGACGTCGGCGCCGGTCGAGGCGAGCTCGGTCAGCTGCGCGTCCACCGAGGTGTCGGTGGCCTCGTAGGTGAGCTCCTTGACGACCTCGATGTTGTCGGCGCCTTCGATGCCGGCCATGAAGCCCTCGACGTAGCCCTCGCCGTAGTCGTCGTTCTGCGCGAGGATCGCGACCTTGTGGTCTTCACCGGATGCGGCCAGCAGCTCGCCGAAGGCCTCGCCCTCGTTCTGGTAGATCGGCACGAAGCCGAGCTGCCACGGGCTCTCCTGCTCGTCGCTGAAGATCGGGTCGCCGGTCATGACGAGCACCTGCGGCACCTCGTCGGCGATGGCGGCCTCGCGGTACGCGCGGTTCGTGGGCGTGCCGAGACCCGCCGTCATCGCGAAGACGCTGTCCTTGAGCTGGTCGTAGTTCGACTTCGCCTTCTGCGGGTCGTACTGGTCGTCGAGGGCGGTGATCTCGACGGTGCGGGTCTTGCCGTCGCCGAACTCCACGCCGCCGGCGGCGTTCACCGCGCCGAAGTACGCCGTGATGCCGGCGACGGTGCAGGTGCCGGGGCCGGCGGTGCCGCCGCTGAGGGGCGTCGTGATGCCGAGGGTGATGGTCTCGTCGGTGATGCCGGGGCTCGCTGCGGCCCCATCGTCCCCGCCACCGCTGTCTCCCCCGCGCGCACAACCGGCGAGCGTGAGTGCGACGGCGGAGGTGAGGGCGACGATGCCCACGACGCTCCGCGTGCTCTTTCGCATGTTCATGCCTGATCTTGCCTCTCTGTGTGGGTGCCCTCCGCGCCTGCCCGCGATGTCGCGGGCGGGGTCGGAGAGGTCGGGGTCGCACCGGTGGCGGGACCGGTGCCGCGCCGGGTGCGTCGTGCCGCGCGCGCGATGACGCGCGGCAGCGAGACGAGCCCGCCGGGAAGGACGAACAGCACGAGCAGCAGCAGGGCGCCCTGCAGGAGTGCCGTCAGGTTCGGGTCGATGAGGTTCGTCAGCTGGGGCACGAGCACGTAGTAGGCGCCGCCGAGGAGCGAGCCGATGATGCTCGCAGCGCCGCCGATGACCATGGAGGCCAGCAGCGTGATCGAGTGGCCGAAGCTCATGGTCTCGGGCGACGTGTACTGCACGACCACCATGTAGAGGAAGCCGCTCACCCCGCCGATGACGGCGGCGACCGTGAACGCGAGCACCTTGTAGCGGTAGGGCGAGATGCCCATGGAGGAGGCGACCGCCTCGTTCGACTTGACGATCGCGAACGCGCGCCCGTACTTGCCGTGGACGAGGTTGCGGGTGAGCAGGAACACGATGCCGCCGATGAGCAGCACGATCCACAGCTGCCACTGGTCGTTGTAGATGCCCTCGATCGGCGAGTCGGAGAACCGCGACGAGAGCCCCTGCGAGCCGCCGGTGATGTCCGAGAGTCGCTTGGCGAGCGGGACGCCGACGATGGGCAGCGCGATGGTGACCATGGCGATGGCGAGGCCGCCGAGGCGGGCCGCCGCCAGCGCGATGATGAGGCCGAGCACGCCGGGGACGAGGATGCTGAGCAGGAACACCAGCACGATGTTCCAGTCCTGGCCGACCGCCCACGCGGTGGCGTACGCCCCGACGCCGACGAAGAAGATCTGCCCGAGCGAGACCTGCCCGGTGTACCCCATGACCACGTTCAGGCCGAGGACCGCGACCGCGAACACGCCGATGCGGGCGATGGTCTGGTTCGCGAACTCGGGCAGGGCGAGGGGGAGGAGAACGAGCGCCGCCACGACGACGGCGAAGAGCACCCAGCGCACCCAGGTGCGGGAGAAGAAGTCCGCTGCAGCCGACATCAGACGCGCACCACCGCTTTCCGGCCGAACAGGCCCTGTGGCCGCACGAGCAGCACGATGAAGATGAGGACGAACGGCACGACCACCTTCAGGTCGTAGCCGATGAACGGGACGTAGACGGCGGCGAGGTTCTCGAGCACCCCGATGAGCCACGCGGCGACGACCACCCCGATGGGGCTGGAGAGCCCGCCGAGGATGACGGCGGCGAGCGCGTAGACGAGCGCGGTGTCCATCATCCCGGGGGTGAGGGTGAGCTGCGGCGCGACCAGGGCCCCGGCGATGGCGCCGAGCCCCGCGGCCAGCCCCCAGCCGGCCATGAGCAGCCGGCCGACGGGAAGCCCGGAGAAGGATGCCGACTGCGGGTTCACGGCGACCGCGCGAAGGGCCAGTCCGAACTTCGTGCCGATGAACAGGCCCTGCAGGAGCAGCATGATCGCGACGATGACGAGGGTCGTCCCGATGGAGCGGACGCTGATCGAGGCGCCGAACACCGTCACGGTGTCCAGCGGGAACAGCGACGGCATCTGCTGGTTGTTGTAGGTCCAGAGCCACCCGCACACCCCGGTGATGAGGGTGAGGAGGCCGATCGTGACCACCACGGCGGTGTCGGGGTCGCCGCCCTCGAAGCGCCGCATCACGTAGCGCTCGATGAGCGCGCCGAGCACGAAGGAGAAGAGCACCGAGATGAGGATGGCGAGGATGAGCGGCACCCCGACGCCCACACACCACCAGGCGACGTAGGCGGCGAGCACCGCCATCCCGCCCTGGGCGAAGTTGATGAGGCCGGTCGCCTGGTTCACCAGCACGATGGCCAGGGCGAGGGCCGCGTAGATCGATCCGGTCGAGAGCCCGTCGACGACGAGCTGGATGAAGGTCCCCATCGGTCAGCCTCCCAGGTATGCGCGTCGGATCTCGTCCATGCCACGGAGCTCGGCGGACGAGCCGGTGAGCACGCTCCGGCCGGTCTCGAGCACGGTGGCACTGTCGACGAGGGTGAAGGCGAGGTTGGCGTTCTGCTCGACGACGAGCATCGCGATGCCGGACTCCTCGCGGAGCCGGCGGATGGCGTCGTAGACGGTGCGGGCGGTGCTCGGCGCAAGTCCCAGCGAGGCCTCGTCGAGCAGCAGCAGCCGGGGCCGGGCCATGAAGGCGCGGGCGACGGCGAGCATCTGCTGCTCGCCGCCCGAGAGCGCCGAGCCGTGCGAGCGGTAGCGCGCCTTCAGGTTCGGGAAGAGCTCGAGCAGGTACTCGATGTCGGCCTCGATGCCCTTCCGGTCGCGGCGGAGGTACGCGCCGACGCGCAGGTTCTCACGGACCGTCAGGTCGGTGAGCGTGCCGCGGCCCTCCGGCACGTGCGCGATGCCGATGCCCGCGACCTGCTCGGGGCGCTTGCCGCGGATGTCCTTCCCCTCGAAGAGGATGCGGCCGCCCGCCCTGACCACACCGGTGATGGCGCGGAGGGTCGTGGTCTTGCCGGCGCCGTTCGCGCCGAGGATGCCGACGGCACCGCCCTCGGGCACGCTGAGCGACACCCCGTCGAGCACCTGCACCGGGCCGTACGACGCGGTGACGTTCTCCAGCTCAAGCAGCGTCATCGGCCGCATCCTTCCCGATGTAGGCCTCGATGACCCGCGGGTCGGACTGCGCCTGCGCCGCGGTGCCCTCCATGAGCTTGGCGCCGTGGTCGAGCACCACGACGCGGTCGGTCAGTGCGGAGATGAGTCCCATGTTGTGCTCGACGACCACGACCGTGATGTCGTCCTCGTCCCGGATGCGGCGGACCGTGGCGATGAGCTGCTCCACCTCGCCGTGCGGCAGCCCTGCGGCCGGCTCGTCCAGGAGCAGCAGCGACGGCTTCGACAGCAGCGCCCGGCACAGCTCGACGCCCTTGTGCAGGCCATGGGAGAGTTCGTCGGCCCGGCGGCCCGCAGCCCAGCCGAGGCCGTGCCGTTCGAGCAGGCCCATCGCCTCCTCGCGGAGCTGCCGCTCGGTGCGGCCGGTGCGCGGGAGCCGGAGCGACCATTCGAGCGGGCCGCCCGGCAGGCGGGTGTGCGCGCCGAGCAGCACGTTCTCGAGCACGGTGGCGTGCAGTTGCAACGCCGGGTGCTGGAAGGTGCGCGCGAGGCCATGCGCGGCGAGCGAGGCCGGCGCCGAGCCCTCGACGGCGGTGCCGTCGATCATGATCGAGCCGGAGCTGGGCCGGTAGTGCCCGCTGATGCAGTTGAACAGCGAGGTCTTGCCTGCGCCGTTCGGGCCGACGAGGCCCAGGATGCTGCCGGGCTCGACGTCGAAGCCCACATCTTTGAGGACCGTGATGCCACCGAAGTGGAGGTTCACGTCCTTCAGCGTCAATCGCGCCGCCATAGCCGCCTTTCGGGTCGATGCGTCATTGCTCCGACGGGTGGTGCCCGTTTTGGACGGTACGGAGTCGTCCGCAGATTGTCAACGATTTTGGTTCGAGGATTCGGACACGATATGGCATCAGGCCGCGCGCATCCGGATCGGCATCCGCTCCCAGCCGCGCAGCGTGTTGTTGAGATGCCGGGTGGGCTCGGCGGTGAGCTCGACATCGGCGACGCGGTCGAGCAGCGCCTCGAGCACCGCCAGCACCTCCATGCGCGCGATGTGCTGGCCGACGCACTGGTGCAGCCCCATCCCGAACGCCACGTGCCCGGAGGGATCGCGGTCGAGGTCGAACCGGTCCGGGTCGTGCCAGCGCCTGGGGTCGCGGTTGGCGGCGCCCAGGAGCATCAGCACCTTCCGTCCCGGGCCGATGCGGACGCCGCCCAGCTCCACCTCGGTGGTGGTGGTGCGGAAGAAGGTCTGCACGGGCGATTCCAGCCGCACCGCCTCCTCGAACGCGCGCGGCAGCAGCGACCGGTCCTCGCGCAGCCGCTGCCACTGCCCGGGGTGGGTGGCGAGCGCGTGCACCACCGCGGCGATCCCGGTGACCGTGGTGTCAACGCCCGCGGTGAGGAGGGAGCGCACCATCAGCGGCGCCTGCTCGTGGGTGATCTCGCCCCGGTCTGCCGCGGCCCAGATCTGCGCGCCGATGCTGCCCTCCGCCAGTCGCTCCCGGGTGCACTGCTCCCCGATCCAGGCGATCACCGGGGGCATGCGCGGTTCCAGCTCCGCGACGATACCCTCCCGCGGCCCGAAGGCGTTGAAGGCGAAGTCGCCGTAGGGCAGCAGGTGCTCGCGTCCGTCGGGACCGAGGCCCACCGCATCCGGGAACACGCGCAGCGGGAACACCTCGGCGAGGTCGGCGATCGCGTCGCACTCGTCGCCCCGCGCCAGGAGCGCGTCGACGAGCGCCGCGGCGTCGGCCGCCCAGTGCCCGGTGAGCCGGCGGAACCGCCGGGGCGACAGCAGCCCCGCCAGCACCCCTCGCGGCGCATCGTGCCGTGG
>JAEZSU010000097.1 GCA_023421635.1 Actinomycetes bacterium
GGTTGAGCGTCAGCGGGCCGAGCTCGGGATGGTCGAACCGGATCCGCGCACCGCGTTGCGCGGCGACCTCGTGCCGCGCCCACAGCTCGCGGAAGCGGATGCTGCCGCGCGAGAGGTCCGCGACGAGGCGCTGGTAGCCGGGGTCCTCGATGTCGCCTCCTACCGCCTGCCGCAGGCTCGACACGACGCACGCGGTGACGCCCTCCCACTCCTGGTAGAGGTCGCGTTCGGCCGGGTCCAGGAACAGATCGTGCAACTGGTTGCCGCCCGGGGTCAGCCGGGGATCCAGTGCGCGGGCGAGCGGGTTCGAGGCGAGCACGTCGAAGTACCTGCCTTCGACGTAGGCGGGCTGCGCGAGCGCGGCCACGAGCTGCGCGATGCTCGGTGGCACCTCTTGCAGGTGGGGACGGATGCCACGGGCCCGCGGCGCCTGCGCGGCCAGTGCGTGCAGGTGCGCGGTGTGCTCGTCGTCGAGCCGCAGCACCCGCGCGAGGGCGTCGAGCACCTGTGCCGAGGGGTGCCGGTCGCGGCCCCGCTCCAGCCGCAGGTAGTAGTCGGCGCTGATCCCGGCGAGCATCGCCACCTCCTCGCGGCGGAGTCCGGGCACCCGCCGCACTCCGCCGTCCGGGATGCCGGCCTCACCCGGGGTGACGAGCTCGCGGCGGGCACGGAGGAACGACCCGAGGGCGTTGGTGGTCTCCCGCGCGAGCGGTGCGGGCGCCGGAGCGAGCGGGGGTCCTGCCAGACCCCCGGCTGAGGGGGGACCTGGGTGCATGCGGGCGTCGCTCATACCGTGATCGAACGGCCCAGCAGGGCCGCGTATTTCGAGAGGACCTGTATGACCGTCACATTGATCACCGGCGCCAACAAGGGCATCGGCTTCGAGACCGCGAGACAGCTCGTCGCGCTCGGGCACACCGTCTACCTCGGCGCCCGCGACCACGATCGGGGCACGGCTGCCGCCGCGTCGATCGGCGCCCGGTTCGTGCCGCTGGACGTTACAGACGACGCCACCGTCGCCGATGCGCTCACGGCGATCGGCGCGGCGGAGGGACGCCTCGACCTGCTCGTCAACAATGCCGGGATCGCCGAGCACGCGGTGGACGGGCCGACCGCGCTCCGGATGTTCGACACGAACGCGGTCGGGATCGTCCGGGTGACCGAGGCCGCGCTGCCCCTCCTGCGGAAGGCCGATGCGCCGCATGTGGTCACCGTCTCGAGCAGCGCCGGTTCGTTCTGGGCGGCGACGAACCCCGACCGGCCGGAGTTCCACCTCCGCAGCGCCCTGTACGCGGCGTCGAAGTCCGCCGCGACCATGCTGACGCTGCAGTACGCGAAGGCGCATCCCGGCATCCGGTTCAACGCGCTGGAGCCCGGCTATACCGCGACCGACCTCACCGCCGCGTTCGAGGGCGGGCGCCCGGTCGCAGAGAGCGCGCGCGTGGTCGTCGAGCTCGCGGTGTCGGGCCCGGACGGCCCGAGCGGCACCCTCCGCGACGAGCACGGGGAGCTGGCCTGGTGAGCGCGCTCGTGGACACCGCACCCCGCACGCGCGCGAACTGGCCGGGTGTCGTCTCGCTCGGGCTCGGCATCCTCGCGATCGTGATGTCGGAGTTCCTTCCCGCGAGCCTCCTGCCACGGATGGCAGACGACCTCGGCGTCACCCCCGGTGCCGCCGGCCAGAGCGTCACCATGACCGCGGCGGCCGCCGCACTCACCGCGCTGTGCATCTCCGCCGTCCTGCCCCGCGCCGACCGGCGCCTGGTCGTCATGGGGCTGACCGTCCTCGCGATCGTCTCCGATGTCGCCGTCGCGCTTGCCCCGAACCTCGCGGTGCTGCTGGCCGCCCGCATCCTCCTCGGGATCGCGCTCGGCGGCTTCTGGGCGATCGCGATCGCCGCGGCGGCCCACCTCGTGCCCGCCGACCGGCTCGGTCGCGCACTCACCGTGGTCAACGCCGGCGTGGCGGTCGCCACAGTGGCGGCGGTGCCGCTGGGCGCCTGGCTCGGCGAGGTCTGGGGCTGGCGCGGCGTGTTCGTCATGGGCGCGTGCGCCGCGGTGTCCGCGCTCGTCGTGCAGGCGGCGACCCTGCCCCGGATCGTCCCGGCCCAGGGGAGCGGGATGCGGGCACTCGGGGCCACGCTGCGGTCGCGGATCGTGCTGCTCGGCCTCCTCGCGACGCTCCTCATCGCGGGCGGGCATTACATCGGCTTCACGTACATCCGTCCGGCGGTGGAGGCGCTCGCCGGCGTGGACGCCGCCGGCATCGCGCTCACCCTGCTCGTCTTCGGGGTCGCGAACCTGCTGGGCACCGCCACCGCGGGTCCGATCGCCGACCGCGCGATGCGGGTGGGGCTCATCCTCTTCCCGGTCGTGCTCGGGGCCGGGATGCTGCTGGTGCTCGCCACCGCCGGATCGCCGGCGGGTCTGCTCATCGCCGCGGCGCTCTGGGGATTCGGCTTCGGCGGGGTGCCCACCTCGCTGCAGACCTGGGGGGCGCGTTCCGAGCCCCGCCACCTGGAGCAGATCAGCGGGCTGCTGGTCGTCATGTTCAACATCGCGATCGCGGTGGGCGCGGTCGCCGGCGGTATCCTCATCGACGGGGTCTCGCCGGCTGCCATCCTGTTCGTCGGCGCTGCCGGGGCGATCGCCGGGGGAGCGCTCATCGTGAGCCTTCGCCGGAGTCGCGGTACGAACATGGCGGGAGCACGCGCATGACCACCATCGGCATCCTCGGTGCGGGCCAGGCGGGCGTCGTCCTCGCACGCGCCGCGCTCGGAGCCGGGTACGACGTCGTCATCGCGAACTCGCGCGACCCCCGTACGCTCCACGGCATCGCGGCCGACCTCGGCCCCGGAGTCCGGGCCGCGTGGGCGGCGGATGCGGCGGCAACGGCCGACGTCGCGATCACCGCGTTCCCGTACGCACCGCACCACGTGCTGCCCGCCGCCGAACTCGCGGGCAAGATCGTGCTCGACAACAACAACTACATGGTCTGGCGCGACGGGCACTTCCCCGACGTGGACGCCGGGCGCACGACGGTGCACGAGCTGCGTCAGGCGCAGCTGCCGGCGTCGCTCCTCGCGAAGGCGTTCAGCCACATCCAGTTCCACGCGCGCTCGCCGATCCGCATGCCGAGCGACGCGCTCCCCGGCCTCATCCGCCTGGCGCGGCCCGCCGGGGCGCCGGATCGTGTCGCGCTCAGCGTCGCGAGCGACCATGCCGAGGCGATCGCGTTCGTGACCCGGCTGTACGACGAGCTCGGGTTCGACACGGTCGAGGCGGGGCCGTTGCGCGAGTCCTGGCGGACCGCGCCCGGCACCCCGGTGTGGGCGCGGTCGGTCGACGGACAGCGCCGCGACGAGCTGATCCGCAACCTGCGACTGGCCGTCCCGCCGTCCTGACCTCAGGCGACGGTTCGACGTCATGATCCGAGCGACCGCCCCTCGACCACGCGTCGAGGGGCGGCCGT
>JAEZSU010000350.1 GCA_023421635.1 Actinomycetes bacterium
GCCCACGGCCGAGCCACGGCCGACGCTCGCGTGCTCGCTCGTGTCCTCCCCCGGGCTCCAGGCGGTCGCCGAGCATTACGGGCTCGGCTTCGCCGCGACCCTGACCGGGTTCAAGTGGATCTCCCGCGCACCGGGCATCGTGTACGGCTTCGAGGAGGCGCTCGGCTACCTGGTGAACCCCGGGACCGTCCGCGACAAGGACGGCATCTCCGCCGCGATCGCCATGCTCGGCATGGTCTCGGAGGCACGCGCCGAGGGGCGCACGCTCGCCGACCTGCTCGACGAGTTCGACCGCACCTTCGGCGCCTTCGCGAGCGACCAGATCTCGGTCCGCGTCGACGACCTGTCGGTCATCGGCCGGATCATGGCCGCCCTCCGTGCCGACCCGCCGGCGAAGGTCGGCGCGGCCGCCGTCAGCCGGATGGACGACCTCCTCACCGGCGTCGACGGGTTCCCGCCCGGCGACGTGCTGCGCCTCTGGCTCGAGGACGGATCCCGCCTCGTCGTGCGCCCCAGCGGCACGGAGCCCAAGCTCAAGCTGTACCTCGACGTCCGCGGCACGGACGCGGCGGATGCGGCGGCCAGGCTCGCCGCGTTCTCCGCCGGCGCCCGCGACCTCCTCGAGCGGCTGTCGTGAACGCCTACGCCGACACCCCGGTCCTGGAGCACCCACGGGTACGGCTGGAGCCCCTCGCACTGTCGCACGCCGACGACCTGTCCGCGGCGGTCGCCGACGGCGAGCTGTGGCGCACCTGGTACACCCGCATCCCGTCGCCCGAGCACATGGCCGACGAGATCCAGCTGCGCATGTCGCGCCACGCCGCGGGCGAACTGGCGCCGTGGGCGGTCGTCGACACCGCACGCGGTGCCGCGGTCGGCATGACCACGTACCTGCACCTCGACCCCCGCAACCGCAGGCTCGAGATCGGATCGACCTGGCTCGGCCGCGCCGCGCAGGGCACGGGAGTGAACCCGGCCGCGAAGCTCCTGCTGCTCGAGCGCGCGTTCGATGCGCTCGGCTGCGTCGCGGTGGAGTTCCGCACGCACTGGCACAACCACCAGTCCCGCGCGGCGATCGCGCGGCTCGGCGCGAAGCAGGACGGGGTGCTGCGCAACCACACCGTGTGGACCGACGGCACGCTCCGCGACACGGTGGTCTTCTCGATCATCGAGAGCGAGTGGCCGACGGTGCGGACTGCGCTGACCCACCGGCTCGCCGGCCGCTGACCGTCAGCCGTCGATCACCGCGACGAGCTCGTCCAGGAACGCGGAGAACTCCGTGCCGCGCCGCACGATGCGCTGCACGCTGTCACGCTCGCTGAACACCTCGACGAACTGCTCGAACACGGTCTGGAACGCCTCGCGGTCGCCCTCGGAGAAGGCCGTGAACGCCACGACCTGGACCCGGCCGTTCCCCCAGACGATCGGCGCGTCCGCGATGCCGATCGCGATCGCGGTCCGCGACGCGGTCATCCCGAGCGCATGCGGCACCGCGAGCGCGTCGGTGAAGGCGGTCGAGGACAGCCGCTCGCGCTCCACGGACCGGTCGATGTAGTCGCGGTCGATCACGCCCTGCCGCTCCAGGAGCCCCCCGAGCCGGCGGATGACCGTCTCCTCATCCCCCGGCTCCAGCGGGGCGACGAACGTGTCGGGGCCGAAGTAGCGTTCCAGCTCCGCGCGCAGCCGCGCGAGCCGGCGCCCACGGCGGATGCGGCCGGCCGCCGCCTGCACGCGCTCCACGTCGGCGGGGGTCAGGAACGGCTGGATGCGCACGATGCGGTCCCCCGGGATCGGCGGATCGATCGTGGTGAGCACGAGGTCGGTGTCGATCCGGCCCCAGTCGGGGTCTGCCCGCGTCTCCACGCCGACCACGTCGATCGCCTGGCCGAGCGAGCGGTCCACGCTCGAGCGCAGCAGGTCGTGCAGCTCGTAGTACCCCGGGCACACGATGGTGGCGCTCAGCAGCTGGTCGGCACGGCGCCGGCGCTCGAGCTGCCCGCCCACGTGCATGGCGATGTAGGCGATCTCGTCGTCCAGCAGCGGGATGCCGAGGCGCTCGTGCAGCCGGCTGGCGATGAAGACCGCCACCTCGAAGATCATCGGGTACGAGGATTTCAGCGAGCGGGTGAGGGGGTTGCGTGACCACGCCTCCTCGCGGGCGCGCGCGATGAGGTTCTGCACGTGCAGCGCGAGGCGGTGGATGAACTCGGGGGCGACGATGTCCACGAGGAACTCCGCCGCCGCATCCTCCACCACCTCCGCCACCACCTGCTCGACCGACGGGTCCACGGCGGGGCGTTCCTCGGCCGCGCCGGGGGTGACGACCCTCGTGAGCACGAGCGTCGCGAGGTGCCTGCGGTCCCCCGCCCCGAGGCGCACGCCGAGGTGAGCGGTCGCCAACCGGTCGAGTACGGCGGCGACCGCCTCCTGCGCCGGGGTCGACGGGGCCGCGGTGTCCTCGAGCGCCCGGCCCGCCGCGCCCCGGACCGCCGCGATCCCGATGTGCATGA
>JAEZSU010000141.1 GCA_023421635.1 Actinomycetes bacterium
CCCCTGGAAGTGGGGGCCCCACTCACGATCGAAGCGCGCCTCGACTCACTCAACGCGCGCGCCCACGTCACCTTGCCGAATGGGGCTCAGATCGAGGTGGAAAGCGAGTACATCCGAAAGTTCGCCGGAAACAACCCGTGCTGGGAGCAGTATGAGAATACGCCGGCCACACAACACGCAGCCCGATTGTTGCGGATCTGGGCAGACGACGCCTAAACCTTCGCGACAGATTCCTGCAGCGTTTGCGGCCGCGAATCGCGCAGCTTGAACCGCAGGGCAGGCTTCTCAATGAGGAACCATGAGCCCAGGGCAAGCGGAAGAGTAAGCACGATGCACGCCGGGACATAAACCGCGAGTCCGAGGTTTACGACACCGGCGAGCGCCAGGATCTGCTGCACCGGGAAGGCGTAGATGTACACCCCGTAGGATACGTCGTTGCGGAAACGGAGTTTCTCGGTGCGGATGGAGGCCCCGAGCAGGAGCAGCAAGTATGCAATCGGCAGCGGAGCGAGGAGCCGGTAATCGGGAAGCCAGATCGAGGCAACTAAGGCGGCGGCCGCGATAGCAACCGGAAGCAGCCCGACCGGAATGCGGCGGCGGAACTGGTAGATAGCGGCACCGGCAATGAACATCACACCGAACCGCGCAAGGAATCCTACGTACGGATTCTCGATGGGGCCGTACGACGTAGCGATGACGCCGCCCATCGCCAGCGCGAACGCTATGGGCAGAGTAGCCGCGCGCTTCAGAAGTCCGACGACACCGAGCACAAGCACGGCGAGGTAGCACAGGAACTCCCAGAACAGCGTCCACAAGGAACCGTTCCATCCCGGGTCTACGACACCCGTTGGTGTTCCCGAGATGGCGAAGTCGTTTATATAGAGGCCAAGGTTACGGAAAACGTACGCGGCAGCGCCCTGCCAGAAACCCTCCGGGAATGCCTGCCCGGAAACCAAGATACCGATGGGAGCCAACACGAACGCGGTGACCACGAGGCACACATAGAATGCGGGAAGGATGCGGAGGAGCCGGGCACGCAGGAATTCCCACCATTGGGGGCGTCGCATCCACGAGGCCACGATCAGGTAGCCCGAGATCGCGAAAAACCCATCGACGAAACCTTGGTTCACTACCTGGGCAAAGGGGGCAGGCACATGAACACCACTGAACACCAAAGCGTGGGCAACGATCACACCTCCGGCTAGAAGCAGACGCACAAAGTTGAGACCGTTCGCTCGCGGGTCGAATGCGTCCGACAGTCGCTTCACGCCCAACTCCATTCCCCCAACAGCCGACAATGACCCTATACGACGAACGAACGCACGAAGAACGGACGGGCGCGCGCCGCCTCTCGGCGTGCCCGGAACCGTCCCACGCTTCGTCAGTTTCGCGGCCCCCGGTCATCCCACCGCAGCGATGACCTCCTCCGACGCGGGCAGCAGCTCCCGCAGCAGGTCGTCGAGGGTGACGACGCCCAGCAGCCGGTCCTCGGCGACGACGACGCCGAGCTGGGCACGGCTGTGCCGCATCCGGGTCAGCGCGTCGTAGGCGGAGTCCTCGGGTGCCATCACGAGCGGGTCGCGCGCGATCGCCGACACCGGCGTCTCCGGCGGGATGCTGAGGGTGTCGCGCACGTGCGCCACCTGGCAGTCCGCGCCCGTGCCCACGAGGATCCGCAGGTGGCCCGAAGCGTCGGCCGCGGCCTGCACATCGGCCGCAGTCGCATCCGCGCGCACCGCGGTGGGTGAGCGGTCGGTGCGGACGATGCCGCCGACGGTGAGGGTGCGGAGGGCGATCGCGCGGGCGATCGGCTCCGAGTACTGCTCCTCCAGCGTCCCGGCGGCGCGGGAGCGTGCGACGAGTTCGCGGATGGTGTCGGCATCCTGCCCGCCCACCGCCGCCTTCTCGACCGGCTCCACACCGGACGCCTTCACGAGCCGGTTCGCGATGCGGTTGATCCACAGCAGGAACGGCCGCAGCGGCCAGGTGAGGGCGCGCGCGACGAACGCGGTCGCCTTCGCCGCGGTCTCCGGATGCGCGATGGCCCACGACTTCGGGGCCATCTCGCCGATCACCAGGTGCAGGAACGTCACGATGATGAGCGCCAGCATGAACGCGATGACGTCGGCGAGCACGTACGGCAGGCCCCACAGCTCGAACACCGGCGCCAGCGCGTAGTCGATCGCGGGCTTCGTGACCGCCCCCAGCAGGAACGTGCAGGCGGTGATGCCGAGCTGCGCGAACGCGAGCATCACGGTGAGTTCGTTCACGCTCCGGAGCGCGGCACGCGCCGACGCACTGTGCTCGGCCTCGGCCTCGAGCCGGTGGCGTCGGGCCGCCAGCAGCGCGAACTCGACGATGACGAAGAACGCGCTCGCGAGGATCAGCGCGACGGTGATGATCGTGACCAGCCACCAGCTCATCGGGCCACCTCCTCGTCGCGGCGGACGGCGTCGACGGCGGATGCCTCGGCATCCAGGTCCTGCTCGCGCAGCCGCACCGCTACCTGCGACGGCACCAGCCGCACGATCTCGGTCACCTGCACCTCGAGCCAGCGGCGCATGCGGATCCCCTGCACCACCTCGCCGGGCTTCTCCGGCAGGTCGATGCGCACCACCGCGCCGAGCGGCAGCAGATCACCGTGCTCGCGGATCAGCAGGCCCGCGATCGTCTCGGCGGCACCCGTGTCGGCGAGATCGTGCCCGATGAGCCGCTCCACCTCGTCCAGGTGCACGTCGCC
>JAEZSU010000358.1 GCA_023421635.1 Actinomycetes bacterium
TGCTGCGGCGCGGCATCATGTGGCAGCGCGTCGTGGCCGTGCCCTACGGCCGGATGCAACTGGTCGACGTCACCCACGGCCCGATCGACCGCGGGTTCCGCATCGCGCAGCTGCGCCTGGTCACGGCCGCCGCGGCCAGCGCCGTGACGATCCCCGGGCTCGATCAGGCGGCGGCCGAGGCGCTCCGCGACCACCTCGTCGAGGTGGCCGAACACCGGCGCACCGGCCTGTGACCGCGCCCGTCCCCACCCTGGTGCGCTCGCCGCTGAGCGACGGCCAGTGGCACCGCCTGCACCCGCTCACGCCGCTCCTGCGGGGCGGACTGGCGTTGCTCGTGGTCATCGGCGTGATCATCGCGAACCTGCGCGAGCGGCTGTTCGCGATCGTGGTGCCGTGGTTCGCCCCCGACCTGGGCCCCGACCGCGACTGGGAGCAGCCCGGCGACCCGATCGACTGGGTGGTGCGCAACGACCTGTACCTGCTCGCCGCCCTCGCGGTCGTCGCCGCGCTCGTGGTGCTGGTGATCGCCTTCGCCCTCGCCTGGCGCTTCCACACGTTCCGCATCACCGGCGACGATGTCGAGGTGCGCACCGGGGTGCTCTTCCGCTCCCACCGCCGTGCCCCGCTCGACCGCGTGCAGGGGGTCAACCTCACCCGCCCGTTCATCGCCCGGCTCGTGGGGCTCGCCAAGCTCGAGGTGCTCGGTGCGGGGACGTCCGGCAACGTCAAGCTCGAGTACCTGCGAGTCGCCGACGCCGAGACCGTGCGCGCCGACATCCTCCGCCTCGCCTCCGGCCAGCGGCTCGGCGCGTCGGCGGCGACGATGGAACCGGATGCCTCGTCCCGGGCGCGCCTGCGCGACACCGTCGTCCGGGGGATCACCGGGATCGTCGACGGTGACGAGCCGGTCGTCGCCCCCGCATCCGTCGTCGCGCTCCCGGTGCCCCGGCTCGTGTTCGCCAGGCTCCTGCACCCCGCCACCCTCTCGGCGGTCTTCGTCGTCGCCGCCGGCGCCGTGACGGCGACGATCGGGCCCGAGTGGGTGCTGTTCGCCGCCATCCCGGGCGCGCTGGCCCTCCTCGGCTACCAGGTGCGGCAGTTCGTGCGGTCGCTGCGTTTCGCGATCGCCCCCACGCCCGACGGGGTGCGGATCACCTTCGGCCTGCTCACCACCGTGACCGAGATCCTGCCGCCGGGGCGGGTGCACGCCGTCGAAGTCGCGCAGCCGCTGCTGTGGCGGCCGGCGGGCTGGTGGACGGTCCGCATCAATCGCCTGAGCGGGAAGGATGCTGGGGAGGCATCGACGGACCAGCTCACCACCGTGCTGCCGGTCGGCACCATCGACGACGTCACCCGGGTGCTCGGGCTCGTGCTGCCCGACCTCGCCCCCGAGGAGCTCGCGAGCATCGTCGCCGCAGGCACCCGGCCCCGCACCGCCGACGACCCCGTCACCACCACGCCGCGTCGCGCCTGGTTCCTGCAGCCGCTGTCGTGGTGGCGGAGCGGCTACCTCCGGACCGCCGCGAGCCTCGTCCTCCGCCACGGGGTGATCTGGCGCAGCCTCGACATCATCCCGTTCGCCCGGCTGCAGAGCATCGCCGTGCAGCAGGGCCCGATCGCGCGGATGGCGGCCGTCGCCGGCCTGCACGCGCACACGGTCGCAGGTCCCGTGCGGGCACGCCTCGCCGCGGTCGACCGTGACGGGGCCCTCGCGCTGTGGCACGATGTGTCCCTCGCGGCGATCGCCGCGGCACAGCAGGACCGGACGCACCGGTGGGCCGGCACCCCCGGCCCGGGAAGACAGGGATGAACCGAGACGGCAGACTCGGCGTCGGCATCATCGGCGCAGGACGGGTCGGCCCCGTGATCGGGGCTGCGCTCGCCGGCGCCGGACACGCCCTCGTCGGGATCACGAGCGGGTCGGACGACGACCGGGTCGACGCGATCCTGCCGGGCCTGCCGACCCTCGACGCCGCAGAGGTGGCGCGTCGGAGCGAGCTCGTCGTGGTCGCCGTCCCGCACGACGAGCTGCCCGGCCTCGTCGCCGGGCTCGCGGAGCTCGGCGCCTGGCAGCTCGGCCAGCTCGTGCTGCACACCGACCCGGCCTACGGTGTGGGGGTGCTCGCTCCCGCCGCGGCCGCGGGCGCCATCCCGCTCGCGGTGCACCCGGCGATCTCGTTCACCGGCACCAGCATCGATCTGCGCCAGCTCGCCGTCGCGTACGCCGCCGTGACCGCGCCCGGTGCCGTGCTGCCGATCGCGCAGGCGCTCGCCGTCGAGATGGGGTGCGAACCCGTCGTCATCGCCGAACATGACCGTCCCGCCTACGCGGAGGCCATCGCCACCGCGACCGAGTTCAGCCGGTCCATCGTTCGGCAGTCGACAGGGCTGCTCTCCGGGATCGGCGTGGAGAACCCCGGCGGGTACCTGTCCGCCCTGGTCCGCTCGACGGTCGACCAGGCGCTCGCGGAGGGCGGCGCTGACGACGCCGGGATCCCCCCGCTGTGACCGACATCGAACTCGCCCGCGTGGCCGGCGGCGTCCTCACCATGACCGACGCCCGCACCCGGACCCGCCGGACCGCGACCCTCGAGCCGTACGAGATCGGGGTGTTCCCCGTGACGGAGGAGCAGCTGGCCGAGGTGCTCGGCGTGACCGCGCGGCATCCCCGTCGCCCTGCCGTGGAGGTCAGCTGGCTGCGTGCCGTGCGGTTCTGCAACGCCGCATCAGAGTGGGAGGGGCTGGAGCCCGCATACCGGGTCGACGGCGACGAGGTGCGGTGGGATGTGACCTCCGACGGCTTCCGGCTGCCCACCGAGGCGGAGTGGGAGTTCGCCTGCCGGGCGGGCTCCGCCGCCGCGCAGTACGGTCCGCTCCCCGAGGTCGCGTGGACCGCCGCGGACGGCGTGCGCTCGCCGCAGGACGTCGGCGGGCGGATGCCGAACCTCAACGGCCTGTTCGACATGCTCGGGAACGTGTGGGAGTGGTGCTGGGACCTGCTGGACCCAGCGCGCTACGACGACTACCGGGTGTTCCGCGGGGGCGGGTTCGCCGACGACGCGTGGAGCGTCCGCGCGGGCGTGCGC
>JAEZSU010000263.1 GCA_023421635.1 Actinomycetes bacterium
CGCACGAGGTCTGCGATGAACGGGATCGACCCGCCCACGCCCACGTCGACCGTCTCGCGGCCGTATCCCTCGGCGAGGCTCCGGCGGGCGAGCCCCGCTGCCCAGCCGTCGCTGTCGACGAGGAACGCGTCGCCGCAGTCGACGTCGGTGAAGCGCAGCCGGGCGCCGAACGGGGCGTGCGCGCGCAGGTGCGCCTCGATGGCCTCGTACGCCTCCCGGGCCGGCTGCCCGGGTGCCACGCGGGCGCTCACGACGACGGTGGTCTCCGGCGAGAGGGTGTTGGATGCGGCCTCGACCGTGGGCGCGTCGATGCCGGTGACGGTGATGGAGGGCTTGTTCCAGATGCGGCCGAGGATGGACCCCGTGCCGATCGGCTGCACCCCGTCGGGAAGCCCGGCCTCCGCGCGCAGGGTCTGCTCGGTGTATTGCGGCGTCTCGGCGTCGTGCGTGCGCAGCCCCGGCACCGCGACCGACCCGTCGTCGTCCCACAGGGTGGACAGCAGCCGGATGGTCGCCATCATCGAATCGGGCACCGCGCCGCCGAACATGCCGGAGTGCGACGCGTGATCGAGGGTGCGCACCGTCAGGGTGAAGCGGGCGTTGCCGCGGAGCGACACGGTGAGGGCCGGGGTCTCCGCATCCCAGTTCCCCGAGTCCGCGACCACGATCACGTCTCCCCGGAGGGCGTCGGCGTTGTCCTGCAGGAACGTGGCGAACGAGCGGGAGCCGTACTCCTCCTCCCCCTCGACGAAGAGCGAGACACCGAGGTCGAAGTCGTCGCCGAGCGCGTCGCGGAGCGCACGGAGGGCGGCGATGTGCACCATCACGCCCGCTTTGTCGTCCGCAGCGCCTCGGCCGTAGAGCCTGCCGTCGCGGACGGTGGGCTCGAAGGGCGGCGAGTCCCACAGCTCGTCGTCGCCGGTCGGCTGCACGTCGTGGTGGGCGTAGAGCAGGACGGTCGGCGCGCCGCCGCGGGCCGGCCGGGTGGCGAGCACCGCCGGCTGGCCGAGTTCGGCCGTGCCGTCCGGCAGCGTGTCGCCGGTCTCCGCACGGATCACGCGGACCTGCTCGAACACCCCGGAGCCCTCCGCGAGGGCGGCGACCGCCTCGGCGCTGTGCTGCACCTGGGACTGGTCGAACGCGGGCCACGCGATGGACGGGATGCGCACGAGCGCACCGAGATCGGCGAGCGCGGAGGGGATGCCGGCGGCCGCGGCCTCGTGGACCGCATCCTTCCGGGAGTTCTCGGATGTCATGCGGGTAATCTTAGGAGGCACCCCTTCCCGACCTCCGAGGAACTCCCGTGGCCAAGCCCTCCGCAGATTCGACCTCTCCCGACGCCGACGTGCCGGCGCCGAGCGGCAAGGGTCGGCCCACGCCGACGCGCGCCGAGCGGGAGGCGGCCCGCAAGCGGCCCCTCGTCGCAGACACCAAGGAGGCGAAGGCGCGCGCGAAGGCGCAGCTCGCCGAGCAGCGGGAGAAGGCCCGCATCGGCATGGCCTCCGGCGACGACCGCTATCTCACGGCCCGCGATCGCGGCCCGCAGCGCCGGTTCGTGCGCGACTGGGTCGACTCGGGCTGGAACGTCGGCGAATGGGTCATGCCGATCATGGTGGTCGTGCTGCTCCTCATGCTCGTGAACATCCCCCTCGTGCAGGTGTACGCATACGGCGTGCTGTGGGTGTTCGTGATCCTCACGGTGATCGACATGGTCATCACCTCGTTCCGCATCAAGCGCGCCGCGCGCCGCAAGTTCGGCGAGGACCGCATCGAGAAGGGGCTCGGCTTCTACGGCGCGATGCGCACCGTGCAGATGCGCTTCATGCGCCTGCCCAAGCCCCAGGTCAAGCGCGGCACCCGCCGCTCCCTCTGACACCGCCCGCACTTCGACGCCGCGCTGACCGCGAGATGGGTTCTGCGCGCCGAATCGCTGGGTGAAACCCACGGGTTCGGCGCGCAGAACCAATCTCGGCGTCAGGGGGTGCTCGGTCGGCGCGCTACGGTGTGGGGATGCCCGTCGCCGTGCTCTTCACGTCCGTCCTCGCCCTGCTCGCGCTGTTCCAGTTCGCACTCGTGTTCGGCGCACCGTGGGGGCGGCTCGCATGGGGCGGCCAGGACCGCGTCCTCCCCACCGCCAAGCGGATCGGGAGTGTCGGCTCGCTGCTGATCTACGCGTTCATGGCAGTCGTGGCATGGGATCGGGTGGGGGCGATCGATGTCTTCCCCGACCTGTTCTCGCAGATCGCGATGTGGGTGATCTTCGCGTACTCGGCGCTCGGGATCCTGATGAACGCCATCTCCCGCAGCGCGCCGGAACGCTTCACCATGGTGCCCGTATCGATCGTGCTCGCGGTGCTGTCGTTCCTCATCGCCGTGGGCTGACCGCCTCGGCGGCCGTCGCGGCGCGGATCAGCGCCCGGAGCGGGATGCGGCGGCGAGGCCGCGGTTGATCTGACGCGCCCAGAGCGGGCCGCGGTAGAGGAACGCGGTGTAGCCCTGCACGAGGGTGGCACCCGCATCCAGGCGCTCCTGCACGTCGGCGGCGGTCTCCACCCCGCCCGCGGAGATGACGCAGAAGTCCTCCGGGACGACGGCGCGTACGATCCGCAGCGCCGCGAGCGACCGCGCCTTCAGCGGCGCGCCCGACAGCCCGCCCTCCCCTGCCGCCGCGACGACGGCCGGGTCGGTGCGCAGGCCCGCGCGCGAGATGGTGGTGTTCGTGGCGATGACGCCCGCGAGCCCGAGGTCGACGGCGAGCGTGCCGATCGCGGCGATCTCGTCGTCGGGGAGGTCCGGCGCGAACTTCACCAGCAGCGGCGTGGCCCCGGCGGCGTCGCGGACCGCCGCGAGGAGCGGCCGGAGCGGCGCCACGGCCTGGAGGCCCCGCAGGCCCGGTGTGTTCGGGGAGGAGACGTTGACGACCAGGTAATCGGCCAGCGGCGCGAGCAGGGT
>JAEZSU010000366.1 GCA_023421635.1 Actinomycetes bacterium
ACCGCGGCGCCCGAGTGGAACGGCGGGTTCAGCGCGATGAACGCGGCGCTGCCGTCGGGCAGGCTCCGGAGCAGGTCGTCGCGCACGACGCGCACGCGGTCGTCCACATGGTTGGCCGCGACCGTCGCACGCGCGGACGCGACCGCCGCCGCCGACTGGTCCGACGCATGGACGGCCCGCCCCGGATGCCGGAGCGCCAGCGCGGTGGCGACCACCCCGGTGCCGCACGCGTAGTCGACGAGGGGGCCGTCCGCGGGGAGCACATCGGGGAGGGCTGCGAGCAGCATCCGCGTGCCGATGTCGATCGTGGGACCCGCGAAGACCCCACCGAACGCGCACACCGTGATGCCGTCGACGAGGGCCTTCCGGGGCTGCGGGTCGGCACCGTTCTGCGGGTCGCTCGCGATGAGCACGCGGGACTTCTGCCGCGCGTGGGTGACGTCGACGCGGCCGAAGTGGCGGCGGAGCACATCGTTCATCGAGAGGGTCATGTGCTTGATCCGGCCGCCTGCGTACACGACCACGCCGGAGGCGGCATAGGCGGCGATGAGCCCCGCGATGTCGTCGAGCTCTTCGAGCGAGCGGGGGAGGCGCAGCAGCACGAGGCTCGCATCCTGCACCAGACTCCCCGACAGCGGGAGGGAGGTGAACGCGTCGGTGAGCCCGAGGGTCGCGGCGTTCCGGGCGAGCGCCTGCTCACCCGTGAGCGGGTCCTGATGCACCCGGATGTCGCGGGCACCCGCGTGTGCGGACGCGAGCGTCAGCGCGCCGTAGCCGTCGCCGATGACGGCGAGCTCGCCGGGCCCCGACAGCGTGCGCGCGTCGAGCGACTCGTCCAGGAGCAGCCGGTCGGCCGCATCCGAGGCGACGAGCCCCTCGCCCTCGACATCGGGGGCACGGCGCAACGCATCAAAGGGGAAGTCCACCCCTTCACGCTACCCGCGTGGCAGAGGGCTATTCCGCGAGCTTCGCCTTGGCGTACGCGACGAGCGCGTTCGCGTGGCCGTGGCCGAGTCCGTGCTCCTGCTTCAGCACGGCGACGACCTCCATGTGCGGACGGCCCGCATCCAGCTCTTCGACGACGAGGTCGAGCCAGTCCTGGATGGGGCGCCCGGAGGTCTGCTCGATGCTGGGGAAGTACGACGCCGGCCCCTTCGGCTTCTCGCCCGAGGAGAGGTCCGGCGCGCTCACGCGTGGGTTCATGCGGTCAGCGTAGGGGAGCGGTCCGGCCGTCGGAACGGCGACGCTGCCCGCATCCTCGCCGAAACAGGTGATTCGGCGAGTGCAGGGGATTGTCCCGCGGAACCCGCCTGATCTCGCCGAATCACCTGATCCGGCACCGGGCGCGCGCAGCGGATGCCACAGAACGTCACCTGTTTTTGCGCACGCGCAACCGGCACGGATGCTGGAGTCCCACCTGAGACGGGAAGCCCATGAGCACGAGCGCACACGCAGACACCATCACCAGCCTGCTCGACGAGCGGCGCACTTTCCCGCCGCCGGCCGCGTTCGCCGCGCAGGCCAACGTCACGCCCGACTTGCTGCAGCGGGAATGGGCCCTGCGGGCGGGCGGCGATCCCGAGACCTTCTGGTCGCACCGCGCGGCTGAGGTGCTCGACTGGCACGAGCCGTGGCACACGGCGCACACCTGGGCGCCGACGGATGGCGAGACGATTCCCGCAGCCACGTGGTTCGCGGGCGGTCGGCTGAACGCCGCGGTGAACGCGGTCGACCGGCACGTCGAGGCCGGTCACGGCGATCGCGTGGCCTTCCACTTCGAGGGGGAGTGCGGCGACCGGCGCACCCTCACCTACGCCCAGCTGGCACGCGAGGTCGCGAAGGCCGCCAACGCCCTCACCGACCTCGGCATCGTCGCCGGCGACCGGATCGTCGTCTACCTGCCCGTGCTGCTCGAGACGATCATCATCCAGCTCGCGGCCGCGCGCATCGGCGCGGTCCACTCGCTCGTGTTCGGCGGGTTCTCCGCGGACGCCGTGCGCTTCCGGGTGGAGGACACCGGCGCGAAGCTCCTCGTGACGACCGACGGGCAGTTCCGCCGCGGCGCGGCCGTGCCGGTCAAGTCGGTGGCGGATGCGGCCGTCGCCGGGGTCGAGAGCATCGAGCACGTGCTGGTGATCGAGCGGACCGGTTCCGAGATCGCCTGGACTGAGGGCCGCGACGTGTGGTGGCACGAGACGGTGGACGTGGCATCCGATGTGCACGAACCGGAGTTCTTCGACGCCGAGACGCCGCTGTTCATCATCTACACGAGCGGCACCACCGGGAAGCCGAAGGGACTCGTCCACACGACGGGCGGGTGGCTCGCCCACGTCGCATGGACGTACTGGGCCGTCTTCGACGCGAAGCCGGAGACCGACGTCTACTGGTGCACCGCCGACCTCGCCTGGGTCACGGCGCACAGCTACGAGACGTACGGGCCGCTGCTGAACGGCTCGACGAGCGTCATCTACGAAGGCACCCCCGACACCCCTGACTGGGAGCGGCACTTCCAGATCATCGAGCGGTACGGTGTCACGACCTACTACACGGCGCCTACCCTCATCCGTTCGCTCATGAGCCGGTTCCCGGACGGCCCGCCTCCGCAGTACGACCTGTCCACCCTGCGTCTGCTGGGGACGGTGGGGGAGGCCATCAACCCCGAGGCCTGGGTGTGGTTCCACACGAACCTCGGCCGGGGCGAGTGCCCGATCGTGGACACGTGGTGGCAGTCTGAGACCGGCGGCGCGGTCGCAGCCCCGCTCCCCGGGGTGTCCACCCTGAAGCCCGGCTCCGCGCTCACGGCGCTCCCGGGCCTGTCGGTCGAGGTGGTCGACGCGGAGGGGCAGGCGGTCGGCCATGGTGGCGGTGGGCTCCTCGTCGTGACCGGGACCTGGCCCGGCATGGCACGCACCGTCTGGGGCGACCCGGCACGCTACCGCGACGCGTACTGGCGCCGGTTCGCCGCACACGGGCATTTCCTCGCGGGGGACGGCGCGAAACGCGACGCGGACGGCGACCTCTGGGTGCTCGGCCGCGTCGACGACGTCATCAACGTCGCCGGGCACCGGCTGTCCACGATCGAGATCGAGTCGGCGCTGGTGGCACACCCGAGCGTCGGCGAGGCGGCGGTGGTGGGCGTGTCCGACCCCGTCCGCGGGCAGGCGATCGCCGCGTTCGTGACCGGGCAGTGCGAGCCCGACGCCCTCCGCCAGCACGTGCGCGCCGCGATCGGCCCGGTCGCCCAGCCCACGCATGTCTTCCCCGTCCCGGACCTGCCGAAGACCAGGAGCGGCAAGATCATGCGCCGGCTGCTCGTCGACCTCGTCGAGGGGCGGCCCCTGGGCGACACCACCTCGCTGCAGGACGAGACCGTGCCGCCGCGGATCGCGGACGCGATCGCCGCGGCGACAGGGCGTGGCGGCGCCCGCTGACTAGCATGGGGTGATGGAGAACGAGACCCTTCCGGAGGGAGCCGTCCGCCGGCCCCCGTTCAGCCCGGTGGTGTCGTTGCTCACCGTCTCCGGCATCTGGGATGCCCAGCTCGCCGCGGCGCTCAAGCGCGTGGGGCTCACCACCCGCAAGTACGCGCTGCTCGCCCACATCCGCGCGAGGCCCGGCATCTCGTTCTCCGAGCTCGCGCGCCGCTCCCAGATCACCGTGCAGACCGCGCACACCGCGGTGCGCTCACTCGTCGTGGACGGGTTCGCGCACGACGGCACGGCGCACGCCGGGGCGGCATCCGACCTGACCATCACACCCGCGGGCGAACGTGCGCTCGACGAGGCCGACGCGCAGCTGGCGCGGCTGGATGCGGTGCTCAGCGAAGGGCTGCCGCAACTCGCGGACGCACTCCGAGGCCTGCACGAGGAGCCGTTCGGGGAGAACCTTCAGGAACACTGAAGGTAGTCCTGCCGACGGATCGCCGGAGGACGGGCAGGCCGTGCGGGTTACTTCGCCTTGATGTGGATCGGCAGCGCCATCGCGATCGTGATGAGCAGGATGCCGGCGACGAACGAGATGGCGGGCAGGGCCGACCAGATCGTGTCGAGCGAGAAGGCGATGCCCATGGCGGCCATCCCGAGCAGGAACAACAGCAGGGTGACGACGAACAGCATGGCACTCCTTCGGCGAAGACTCCCTCAAGGATAGCGGTCCCCGACGCCTGGTCCAGCCACTCAGCGCCCGCCCGGGTCGGTCGGCAGCATCTCGTTGGCCAGGAGGGTCGCGCCGACGACCGCCGCCGGCATCGTGACCACCGCGCCCAGCGGCACGAGGAAGCACAGCTGGGTGGCCACGCCGAAGCCCAGCGTGCGTGCGGGTCGCGCGCGCAGCAGCGCACGGCGCGCCGCCCGGTCGTAGCC
>JAEZSU010000289.1 GCA_023421635.1 Actinomycetes bacterium
GGGTTCCGGATACCGGCTCCGGACGGTGCGCGACTGAGGCACGCACGCTCGGTCACAGATCAGTGACCGAGCGTCACCGTCGCGTCACCAATGCGTGGGCACGGGAAACCTAGCGTTGAGCCGTCCAACGGTGCGCGTAACGACGCGCGAACAGGAGTTCCACCATGAAACGATCCGCATTCGCCGGCGCCGCCCTCGTCGGCGCCGCCGCACTGCTCACCGGCTGCACCGGCGCAGCGGAGACCCCCACCGTCGACGGTGCGGCGGTCTCCGACACCGAGCTGAACTTCATCTGCAGTCCGCAGGAGGACTGGTGCCAGGCGGTCGCCGCCGCCTTCACCGCGGAGACCGGCATCCAGGCCAACTACGTGCGCCTCTCCGGGGGCGAGGCGATCGCCCGCCTTTCCGCGACGGGCGACACCCCCGAGTTCGACGCATGGTTCGGCGGCGGTGCAGACGGTCACATCGCAGCGGAGGAAGCGGGATTCATCGAGCAGTACGTGTCCCCCAATGCGGCGGCGATCCCCGCCGAGTACAAGGACGCCGACGGGTCCTGGACCGGCATCTACGTGGGTGCCCTCAGTTTCTGCTCGAACACCGACGTGCTCGAGCAGATCGGCGCGGACGCCCCCGAGTCGTGGGAGGACCTCCTCGACCCGGTCTTCAAGGGGAACATCGCGATGGCTCACCCCGGGACTTCCGGCACCTCGTACCAGACGTTGTGGACGCAGGTCGAGCTCAACGACGGCGACGAAGACGCCGCAATGGAGTACTTCAGCGCGCTGCACAGCAACGTGCTGCAGTACTCCAAGAGCGGCTCCGCTCCGGGCCAGATGGCCGGCCGTGGCGAGATCGCCACCGGCATCATCTTCGCGCAGGACTGCCAGAAGTTCATCAACGAGGGCTTCAGCAACCTCACCACCACCTTCCCCGAGGAGGGCATGACCTACGAGGTCGGCGCCGTCTCGCTGCTGAAGAACGCCAAGCACCCGTCCGCTGCGAAGGCCTTCATCGACTGGTCGCTGACCGCCGACGCCCAGAACATCGCCCCGACCGCCGGCACCTACTCGGTCCCCACCAACCCGGATGCCGACATCACCGAGGACATGGTCGATCTGACCGCGCTCAACCTCATCCATGCCGACATCGCGATGCAGGGTGAGGCGCGCAACGAACTGACCGCGCGCTTCGACTCCCAGGTCGCACCGGCGCCCAAGGAGTAGGTCCGACCCGGGCTCAGGAGCGGAAGCACCACACATGACGACAACTCTCGAAAAGGCCGCGGAACCACTCGCGGACCTGTCCCCCGCCCCGCGGGTACGACAGCGCAGGGCACGGGACACGAGCGTGATCATCCTGGTCACGATCGTCGTGATCGTCCTGCTGCTGCTCATCGGTTACCCGCTCATCACGCTGCTGGGCGCCGCGGGGTCCGAAAAGGGCCTCGCGGTGCTCGGCACCGTGTTCACCACGCCAGGCAACCTCCGCATCATCGGCAACACGGTCCTGCTCGGCCTGTGCGTCGGCGTCTGCGGCACCCTCGTCGGCTTTCTCTTCGCATATGCGCAGGTCCGGCTGGAGTTCCGCGGAAAGCGCGCGCTGCACCTGCTCGCCATGATCCCGATCGTCGCCCCGCCCTTCGCGGTGGCGACCGCCGTCATCACACTCTTCGGCCGCAACGGCATGGTCACCAACGGCGTGTTCGGCTGGCAAGCCGACGTGTACGGGTTGCCGGGCCTCGTGATCGTCCTCACGCTGTCCTTCTTCCCCGTCTCGTACATGAATCTGAAGGGCATGCTCGAGAGCCTCGACCCCTCCCTCGACGAGGCGGCCGCCGGACTCGGCGCGAGCAAGCTGCGCACGTTCTTCTCGGTCACGCTGCCCATGCTCGTCCCGGGCCTGGCGGGGTCGTTCCTCCTGTTGTTCGTGGAGGGCATCGCGGACCTCGCCAACCCGCTCGTGCTCGGGGGCGATTTCACCGTGCTCTCCACCCGCGCGTACCTCGCGGTCACCGGGGAGTACAACATCGCTGCCGGCGCCGCGTACTCGTTGGTGATCCTCCTGCCGGCGGTGCTCGTCTTCCTGGTGCAGCGGTACTGGGTCTCTCGCAAGAGCGTGGTCACCGTCACCGGCAAGCCCACCGGCACCACGGAGCTGATCGCCGCATCCTCGATCCGCATCCCGGTGCTCACGATCGTCGGTCTGCTCTCGCTGTTCATCGTGATGATCTACGCGACCGTGCTCGTCGGCGGCTTCGTCAAGGTCCCCGGCGTGAACAACGAGTTCACCCTCGATCACTTCAGGTTCGTGCTCGCGGGCATCGGCTCGAAGGCCATGATCGACACGACGGTGCTCGCGCTCATCGCGGCGCCGATCGCCGGCGTGCTGGGAATGATCATCGCCTGGCTCGTGGTCCGCAAGCTCGGCCGGATGGCCGGGGTCATGGACTTCATCGGGATGCTCGGACTCGCAGTCCCGGGCACGGTGCTCGGCATCGGCTACGCGCTGGCCTACATGACCCCCACCACAGTGTTCGGGGTGCAGATCCTCCCCGCGCTCGCGGGCGGCTCCGCGGCCTTCGCGGGGGGACTTGCGATCGTCATGGTCTACATCACCCGCTCGCTCCCCTCCGGTCAGCGGTCGGGCATCTCCGCGTTGCAGCAGATCCACCCGGCTATCGAAGAGGCCTCCACCTCCCTCGGCGCAGGATCCGGAACCACCTTCAGGAAGGTGACGCTCCCGCTCATCCAGACGGCGCTCATCAGCGGTGTCACCTTCGCGTTCGCGCGTTCCATGACGACGCTGTCACCGATCGTGTTCCTCACGACGCCCGGCACGAAGATCATGACCTCGCAGATCCTGGCCGAGGTCGAATCCGGCCGCTTCGGCAACGCCTTCGCATACTGCACGGTGCTCATCGCGATCGTGCTGTGCCTCATCCTCCTCTTCAACGTCATCATCAGAAAGGTTGTCTTCCGTGGCCGCACCCACCGCCGCTGACACCAGCACGATCGGCATCTCGGAACTCGACGAGTTCCGCGCGGACGAGCCGACCGGACGGATCACGCTCCATTCCCTGACCAAGCGTTACGCGGGCAGCGACATCGCCGCCGTGGATGCGATCGACCTCGAGATCCATGCCGGCGAGTTCGTCACGCTGCTCGGCCCCTCCGGCTGCGGCAAGACCTCGACGCTTCGCATGATCGCCGGCTTCGAGCAGCCGACCGACGGCCAGGTGCGCCTGGACGAGGTCATCATGAACACGGTTCCGCCGAACAAGCGGCCGATGTCGATGGTGTTCCAGTCGTACGCGCTCTTCCCGCACCTCAGCGTTCGCGAGAACGTGGCCTACGGCCTGCGCCTGAAGAAGATCCCCGACGCCCGCCTGACGGAGGAGGTCGACACCGTCCTCACGATCATGAACCTCGACGCGTACGCCGACCGCGCACCGCACCAGCTCTCCGGCGGGCAGCAGCAGCGTGTCGCGCTCGCCCGTGCGCTCGTCATGCGTCCCAAAGTGCTGCTGTTCGACGAGCCGCTGTCGAACCTCGACGCGAAGCTCCGGATCACGATGCGCAACGAGATCCACCGCCTGCAGCGTCGCCTGGGCATCACGAGCATCTTCGTGACGCACGACCAGGACGAAGCCATGACCCTCTCCGACCGCGTCGTGGTCATGAACCGCGGTCGCATCGAGCAGATCGACAGCCCGGATGTGGTCTACCGTCGCCCGGCGTCCGTGTTCGTCGCGGACTTCATCGGCCGTGCGAACTTCCTCGACGCCTCCCCCGTCGCGATCCTCGAACCCGGCCGGATGACCGTGCACGCCCTCGGCCGGACCATCGATGTGGCAAGCCACCCCGACGTCACCGTGGACAGCGGCATCCTCCTGATGATCCGTCCCGAGTCGGTGCGTCTGACGCCCGTGGAGACCCCGGTCGACGGTGCCGACGTGCGCGACGACATCGGCCGGGTCACCAACGTGATGTTCCACGGCGACACGGTGGAATACGAGATCGAAACCGCATCCGGGTCGATCATCGCGTCCGTCTCCGACCCGTCCGTCGGAGAGATCCTCGAGCCGATGGCCGTGGTCCGCGTGGGCCTCGCGGCCGACCGCGGCTGGGTGCTCCCGGCATCCGACCGCGACTGACGCCGCAGGAGCACGCCCCTCCCCACCCGTCGACTTGCCTCAGATGTACGCCCGTGGCGGCGTTCCGCGTACATCTGAGGCGAGTCGATCACGGGTGGATGCTGCGGCGCGCGGACCAGATGCGGTCGGTGGCGGCCGCGACGTCGGGGGCGTTGATGCGCTGCCAGTTTCGGCCGCCCCTGGCGAAGGCGCGGCGGACCGCGACCGGCACCTCGGCGTCGTCGATGGGGTCCGGGAGCCAGGCGCACGGACGGACGTGGACGAGGTCGACGCGGCGTGCGTCGGCGGACCGGTCATCGAACCGCGCACCCGCGAGGCGGCCGAGCCACCACAGGCCGTCGGCATCCCTCGTCCACACCGCAGCGCCGTCGGATGCTGCGGCGAACCGCTCGATCCGACGCTCGAGTCGCAGCTCGGCCGCCCCGCCTCCCGTGTTCCCGGACCCGAGTCGCCGTCCCATCCCGACGACCCCGAGCGTCCTCGCGCGCTCCACCGCGACGCCGTCCGGCACGCGGTCATCGCGCGACCGCATCGGGGCGCGGTAGACCGGGAGCGTCGTCACGACGCGTCGGCGTCCTCACGGTGCGGCGGCACGATACGCACCGGGGACCGGGTCTGCCAGAGCACCTCCTGCGCGATCGATCCGCTGAAGCCGCCGACGAAGACGCCCTGGTGATGCGTGCCGATGACGATCTCCGCGCTCCCCTTCGCGCCGCGAACGAGCGCCTCGGCGGGCGTCGCCCGCACCAGGTCGCTCTCGATCCGTACGTCCGGGTGCCGGGCACGGAGCGCAGACACGATCTCGTTCAGATGCGTGCGGTGGTCCAGGATGTCCGGCCGGTCGTCGCTCAGCAACGCCCCAGGGCCGTCCGTGGTGAACTCGGCCTCGCGCCAGGCGTGCACGACGTGGAGGGGTGCGCCGAGGTCGCCCGCCTCGGCCGCTGCCAGCTCCAGCGCCGACACGGAGGAGTCGTCGTCGGCGAGACCGACCGCGATGCCGGCGTCGGCCTCCTCCGCCGACCAGCCGGTCGGGACGATGCAGACGGGGACGGTCGACCGCGCCGCGACCCGCACCGGCAGCCAGCCGCCGAGCGCCGCCGCCACCGGACGGTCCGGGTCGATGCCGATGACGAGGAGGTCGGCCGCGCGTGCCACCTCGGCGAGCTCCTCCGCTGTGCTCCCCCGGACGATGCGGGTCTCGATGGGGACATCGGGTGCGAGTTCGCGGATCCGAAGCTCCGCATCCTCGAGGAGAGACGCCGCGTTCCGATCGCTTCGTGGCAGCCGTCCGACGACGTTGACGACCTCGACCCGTGCCGGGCGCCGCGCGCACCGCGCTGAGACCCATTCGAGCGCTGCCTGCGAGGCGGGACTGTCGTCCACGCCCACCACGATGCTCTCCATGTCTGCCTCCCTCGTCCACGCCGACATTGGCAACCTACCCTGTGGCGGGCGCCCGCTCAGCCGTCAACGCTGCTGGAGGAACGCGAGGACCGCGAGCACACGGCGATGCTCGGTGCCGGAGTCCTCGAGTCCGAGCTTCGCGAAGATCGAGCTGACGTGCTTCTCCACCGCGCCGATGCCGACGAACATGCGGATCGCGATCCCTGCGTTGGTGCGACCCTCGGCCATGAGGGCGAGCACCTCGCGCTCCCGCGGGGTGAGCGAGGCGACCGGGTCGGGCCCGCCGGAGATGAGGCGCTGCACCACCAGCGGGTCGAGGACGGTGCCGCCGGTCCGGATGCGGCGGACCGCGTCGGTGAATTCGTCGAGCGAGGTGACCCGGTCCTTCAGGAGGTAGCCGACGCCGCCGTCGCCCGCCGTCAGGAGCTCGCGGGCGTACACGACCTCGACGTACTGGCTGAGCACAAGGATGCCGACCTGCGGCAGGGCGGCACGGATGCGGAGCGCGGCGCGCACGCCCTCGTCGCGGAAGTCCGGCGGCAGCCGCACGTCGAGGACGATCACATCCGCCGCCGCCTCCCGGACCCGGTCGACGATGTCGTCCGTGTCGCCCCAAGCGCCGACGGTGGTGTAGCCGGCCTCGTCGAAGAGTCGCACCAGCCCCTCACGGAGCAGGAGCGAATCTTCGACGACGGCGACACGGAGCGCGTCGGCCTCGGCCGGCCGGGTCTGGGGCGGTGCCATCGCCCCAGGATAGGGCGCGGTCACGCGGTGAGCGGGATGCGCACCTGCACCGTGGTGGGGCCGCCCGCCGGGCTGTCCAGCGTCAGGGTCCCTCGGAGCCCCGCCACCCGCTCCTGGAGCCCCGCGAGGCCGTGGCCCGGGGCAGGCACCGCGCCGCCGCGTCCGTCGTCGGCGACGGTCAATGCCACGGCGGCTCCTCCGGCATCCGGCTGCACGCTGAGCACGGCCTCGGTCGCGCCGGCGTGCTTGACCGTGTTCGTCAGCAGTTCGGCGGCGATGAAGTACACCGCGCGGGCGATGTCGAGCGGAAGCAGGGTGTCGACCGCCGGATCGACGGCGGTGCGTACCGGCAGCGCGGCGGAGGCGGCGACGGCCTCGAGTGCAGCGGCCGGGCCGCGATCCTGCAGCAGCGGCGGGGCGACGCCGCTGGAGAGCGCGCGCAGTTCGTCGAGCGCCGCCTTCGCGTGTCCGCG
>JAEZSU010000300.1 GCA_023421635.1 Actinomycetes bacterium
CCACCGCATCGGCGTCGAGCCGCATCCGGTCGGCGTCGGCGACGAGGAGGTCGACTCCGGTCGCGCGGCCGTCTCGCACCACGACGTCCACGAGGAACGCGTGCTCGACCACCAGTGCCCCCGAGGCGAGGACCGCCGCCACAAGTGCGTGCTCGATCGCGGCCCCCGTGGCGTCGCCGCCGGCGTGCAGGATGCGGGGGAACGAGTGCGCGGCTTCCAGGCCCTTCCGCAGCTCCCCGGTCGCCGTGCGGTCGAACCCGACCCCGAGTGCGATGAGCTCGCGGATGCGGGCTGGCCCCTCCTCGACGAGGACGCGCACGGCCGCTTCGTCGCAGAGCCCCGCGCCGGCCGCGAGCGTGTCGGCGACGTGCGCGTCGGCGCTGTCCTCGTCGAACATGACGGCGGCGACCCCGCCCTGCGCGTAGTGCGTGTTGGCCTGGTCGAGCACGTCCTTGGTCACCAGGGTCACGCGGACCCCGGTGCGTGCGGCGTGCAGGGCTGTGACGAGCCCCGCGATACCGCTCCCCACGACGACGGCGTGCATGTCAGGCCACGATCCCGGTGGGCTTGGCCGCCAGCATCCGCTCGAGCGCCACGCGGGCGGGCGCCGCCACGTCGTCGGTCACCCGGATGCGGTTCACGACCTCGCCCGCGACGAGCCGCTCCAGCACCCAGGCGAGGTAGCCGGGGTGGATGCGGTACATCGTCGAGCACGGGCAGACGACCGGGTCGAGGCAGAAGATCTCGTGCTGCGGGTGCTCGGCGGCGAGGCGCTGGACGAGGTTGATCTCGGTGCCGATCGCGAAGGTCGTCGGCTCCGTGGCGGCGAGGATGGCCTTCCGGATGTAGTCGGTCGAGCCCGCCTCGTCCGCGGCGTCGACGACCGCCATCGGGCACTCGGGGTGCACGATGACCCGGACCCCGGGGTGCTCCGCGCGGGCCTTGTCGATCTGCTCGACGGTGAAGCGGCGGTGCACGGAGCAGAACCCGTGCCACAGGATCACCTGTGCGTCGGCGATCGTCTGCTCGTCCGACCCGCCGAACGGCTTCGTCGGGTTCCACATCGGCATCCGCTCGAGCGGCACGCCCATCGCCTTCGCGGTGTTGCGACCCAGGTGCTGGTCGGGGAAGAACAGCACGCGGCGGCCGCGCGCGAACGCCCACTCGAGCACGGTCCGCGCGTTCGAGGAGGTGCAGACGATGCCGCCGTGCCGGCCGACGAAGCCCTTGATGGCCGCGGACGAGTTCATGTACGTGACCGGGATCACCGGCAGGAGGCCGTCGGCGTCCGGCGTGTCGAGGTCGCCCAGCACCTCGGCGAGCTGTTCCCAGCACTCCTCGACCTGGTCGATGTCGGCCATGTCGGCCATGGAGCACCCGGCGGCGAGGTTCGGGAGGATGACGGACTGCTCGGGGCGGGAGAGGAGGTCCGCCGTCTCCGCCATGAAGTGCACGCCGCAGAAGACGATCGCCTCGGCGTCGGGATGCTCGAGCGCCGCGTTCGCGAGCTGGAACGAGTCGCCCACGTAGTCGGCGTGCCGGACGACCTCCTCGCGCTGGTAGAAGTGGCCGAGCACGACCACCCGGTCACCGAGGGTCGCCTTCGCGGCGATGATCCGCTGGTGCAACTCCTCGTCGGATGCGGCGCGGTACTCCTGCGGGAGGGCGCCCTGCATCGGCGAACCGGTCGGGATCACGTCGCCCATCGATGCGCCGGGGCCGTACCCGGGGCGCGTGTCGAACAGCCACGGGCCGGCCGCGAGGTCGGTGTTGCAGGTGCTGCCGGTCGTGCTGCCGGAGACGATCGCCTGGATCTCGTGGTCGACCGAGGGGTCGATCGGGCGAGGCTGCAGGGTCAGGGGGGTCGCGGACATGTCGTGCTCTCTTCGTGACGCGGGGTCGGGTCAGGCGGAGGCGCCGAGGGGGCCGCGGTCGGCCATCTCGACGTCGTGGTTGTAGCGGTACAACCGCGCCGGCCGGTGGCTGCCGGTGCGGAAGTCGTCGGTGGGGATGAGGGAGCCGGAGTTCTCGGCCTGGCGGCGGAAGTTCGCCGGGTCCAGACGGCGGCCGAGGATCGCCTCGTACACCTCGCGGAGCTCCGCGAGCGTGAACGTGTCGGGGAGCAGGCCGTGCGCGATGCGCGAGTAGCCCACCTTGTTGCGCAGGCGCCACAGGGCGTACTCGACGATCGCGTTGTGGTCGAAGGCGAGGGTGCCCAGCTCGTCCGCCCGCACCCAGCGCACGTTCTCGGGGGCGGTGTCGGCGGCCGCGTGCCGGCCCACCTGCGCGTCGACCTCGTCCGCGCGCAGCAGCGCCCAGTAGACGATCGAGATGACGCGGGTGGGGGAGCGGTCGACGTCGCCGAACGCGTAGAGCTGCTCCAGGTAGCTGGGGGTGAGGCCGGTGGTCTCCTCGAGCGTGCGGGACGCCGCATCCTCGAGGCCCTCGGCGACGCCGAGCCAGCCGCCGGGCAGCGCCCACAGGCCCATGTGCGGATCGCGGGTGCGGCGCACCAGCGGCAGCACGAGGTGCGGGCAGTCCTCGCCGCGGTCCCGGCGGAGGCTGAAGATCACGGTCGACACGGCGACCCGCGTGGTGTCGACGGCCTCGACATCACGGGGATCTGCTGGGGGATGCGGCTGAGTTCGTGTCATGGTGACCCTAAGTGCAGGGCGATCTTATTGTCATGCTGACCTGAAGTGCAAGTCCACCGCGAGCGCGGGGGTGTCGGGGCGTGCCTCGTAAGCTGGCGGGGGAAGGGAGCCGCATGGAGGTCGTCGTGGTGGACGTGATCCTGGTCCTCCTGCTCGTCCTCGCCCTCGTCGGTGGCGCTGCCCGCGGACTCCTCGCGAACCTGGGCGCGCTCGTCGGCCTCGCCGCGGGCGGCTTCGCCGCATGGTGGCTCATGCCGGTCGTCAGCCGCTGGTCGCCGTGGCCCGACTCCCGCGGCATCCTGGTGATCGCCACCGGCGCCTTCCTCCTCGTGATCGGGTCGATCATCGGCGGCGCACTCGCGGGCGCCCTCCGGCGCCGAGCCGACCGGATGCGGCTGAAACCGCTCGACCGGCTGCTCGGCGGAGCCCTCAGCGTCGTCATCATGGCGCTCGCGATCTCGCTCGTCGCGCAGAGCGTGGCAGGTGCGGGACTGCCGCTCGTGTCCTCGGCGGTCTCGTCCTCCCGCGTGCTCGGTGCGATCGAGTCGATCACGCCGCGCCCGGTCACCGAGGCCCTCGCCCGGGTGCGCCAGGCCGTCGTCGCCGACGCGCTGCCGAGGCTCGGCGAGCTCATCGAGATCGGGCCCCCGGTCGAGGACGCGGCGCCCGTCGACCTCGCCGACCCGGTGCTGAACCGGGCAGCGCAGTCGGTCGCGCGCATCGCAGGCACCGCCGCCGCGTGCGGTCAGAACCTCACCGGCACCGGGTTCGTCGTCGCCGACGACCGGATCGTCACGAACGCGCACGTCGTCGCCGGGGTGCAGAACCCGGTCGTGGAACTGCCCGGCCGGAGCGCGCAGGACGGCCAGGTGGTGTACTTCGACCCGGTCGACGACCTCGCCGTCATCGCTGTGGACGTCCAGGATGCCGCCGTGCTGCCGCTGTCCGAGGTCCTCGGGGTGGGCGAGGCCGGGGTGATCGACGGGTACCCGTTCGGGGGGCCGTTCACCACCGGGCAGGCCGTCGTCCGCTCGTCGGGGAGCGCGCTCGTCCCGGACATCTACGACAGCGGCAGCACGCTCCGTGAGATCTACGCGCTGGAGGCCGACGTGCAGCCGGGGAACTCCGGCGGGCCGTTCCTCACCCGCGACGGCCGCGTCGCCGGCGTCGTGTTCGCACGCGCCGACGACGGCGCGGCGATCGGCTACGCCATGACGAACACCGAGCTCTCGCCGGTCGTGGCGCAGGCACCGTCGCTCACCGCACCCGTCGACACCGGGGAGTGCGCCGGCTGAGCCGTACACAGGGTGCTGTGGCCGCAGGCCCGGTGCGGTTATGCTGGGCCGCACAATTCCATACGGCCCCATGACCGTTGCGGGAGAGCCCCGGGAGCACGCATCCCGGGCACCGAAGGAGCAAGCCTCCCCGCCAATCTCTCAGGTACGCGTACCGCCGCGGTCGGGCCACTCTGGAAAGCGATCCACGCGGATCCGCCGACGGTGAAAGCGCAGTCGCCCATCGGGCGCGCGCGAAACTCTCAGGCCCATGACAGAGGGGGAGTTCGCAGGACGGGACCCGTCCGCCCGATCCGGGAGAACTCATGTCAGATCCCCGCTCCACCGCACCGCCCCGCACGACCGTGCTCCACGACCGGCATCGCGACCTCGGCGCGTCCTTCACCGACTTCGGCGGCTGGGACATGCCCGTCCGCTACACCTCCGACCTCGCCGAGCACCACGCCGTGCGCACCGCGGCGGGCCTGTTCGACATCTCGCATATGGGGGAGTTCCTCGTCACCGGGGCGGATGCCGCATCCTTCCTGGACTACGCGCTCGCCGGCCGCATCTCCGCCATGCGGGTGGGCAAGGCCAAGTACTCGCTCGTGCTCGCGGAGGACGGCGGCGTCATCGACGACGTCATCGTCTACCGCCTTGCCGAGGACCGCTTCCTCGTGATCGCGAACGCGGGCAACCGGGATGCGGTCGCGGCGGCGTTCGCGGAACGGGCAGGGCGTCCCGACCTCGTCGAGGACGTCTCCGACGGCTTCGCCCTCATCGCCGTGCAGGGTCCCGCGGCCGAAGCCGTGGTCGAGGCGACCGCGACCGTCACCGACATCGACCCGCCGCTCGCCGACCTCGGCTCCTACGCGTTCGCGCAGGCGTCGTTCGCGGGGGAGTTCCTCCTCGTCGCGCGCACCGGCTACACCGGCGAGGACGGCTTCGAGCTCCTCGTGCGGAACCGCCACGCCGTCGCCCTCTGGGACGCACTGCTCGAGGCGGGCGCCCCGCTCGGGCTCGTCCCGGCCGGGCTCGCCGCCCGCGACACGCTCCGGCTGGAAGCCGGCATGCCGCTCTACGGGCACGAGCTCTCCCGCCACGTCCGCCCCGCGCAGGCGGGGCTCGGCCGCGCCGTCGCCGTCGACAAGCCGTCGTTCGTCGGGAAGGTGGGCGTCGACCCGGAGGAGACCGCACCCGTGCTCGTCGGGCTCATCGCCGACGGCAGGCGTGCCGGGCGTGCCGGGTACGCGGTCTACGAC
>JAEZSU010000305.1 GCA_023421635.1 Actinomycetes bacterium
GGCTGGTGCACGGTCGAGAGCGCGGGGACTGTCCGCTGCGCCCACGCGCTGTCGTCGAAGCCGACGACCCCGACGTCGTCGGGCACGCGCCTGCCCGCGCCGCGCAGCGTCTGCATGGCACCGGCGGCGACCGCATCGGATGCGGCGAACACGCCGTCGATGTCGGGCGCGCGCGCCAGCAGCCGGCGCATGCCGTCCGCACCCCCGGCGAAGGCGTAGAGCGGCACCGTCTCGATCAGGTCGCGGTCGAGCTCCGCGCCCATCGCGTCCTCGAAGCCGGCGAGGCGGTCCGCGCCGGAGTCGCGGTCGAGGGCTGCGGCGATCATGCCGATCCGCTTCCGCCCCGTCGCACGCAGCCGCTCGGTGACCGCGCGGGCGGCGCCCCGGTTGTCGATCCCGACCCACGCGCCGCTGATTCCCGGCGGGTGCCCCACGTACGCCGCCGGCAGCCCGAGCCGGTTCACGACCTCGGTGATCGGGTCGTGCTCACGGGCCGAGACCACCACGACGCCGTCGACGAAGCCGCCGCTGAGGTACCGCGCCACCCGGTCGGTGTCGCGGGCGGTGTCGACCACGAGGCACACCATCTGGTAGTCCGCCTCGCTGAGGGCGGTGTTCGTGCCCAGCAGGATGCCGCCGATGTTGGGGTCCTCGAGAAACAGCGAATGGGGCTCGTGGACGATGAAGCCGACCGCCTGCGTACGGCGGCGCACGAGGTTGCGCGCAGCGGTGTTGGGGACGTACCCGACGTCGCGGATGGCCTGTTCGATCGCCGCCCTCGCAGCCTCGGACACATAGCCGCCGTTGAGCACGCGGCTCACCGTGCCCCGCGAGACCCCGGCGGCACGGGCCACGTCGTGCACCGTGCTGCGCCGGGGGACGACGGGGGAGGATGCCATGCGCGTCAGCCTTGCGAGCGATCGAAGCTTGACGACGAGCCTCGCCGCTGTCAGTATGTGCACGTTCCCACATTTCGAAACGGTGTCCTCCGCGGCGGATTGTGTGCACGTGAACAGACCGCAAAGGAGCGAGACCCGGATGCCCGACGCCGCAGCACCCCGCCACCCGCTGGACGCCGCCGACCCGCGCGCACTCCTCCTGGGCTGCGACTACAACCCCGAGCAGTGGGACCGTGAGGTCTGGCTCGAGGACGTGCGGCTGATGCGCGAGATCGGGGTCGGCCTGGTCGCGGTCAACATCTTCGGCTGGTCCTCGATCAACCCCGCCCCCGGCGTCTGGGACTTCTCCGGGCTCGACGAGGTGGTCGAACTCCTCCACGCGAACGGCATCCGGGTCAACCTCGGCACCGGCACCGCGTCGCCGCCGCCGTGGCTGACGACGAAGCATCCGGAGATCCTGCCCGTGACGGACGACGGCACCCGGCGTTTCCCGGGCGGCCGGCAGGCGTACTGCCCGAGCTCGCCGGTGTTCCGCGCCGCAGCCCTCGAGGTCGCCAGCCGGGTTGCCGAGCGCTACGGCCGGCACCCCGCGGTCGCGCTGTGGCACGTGTCGAACGAGCTCGGCTGCCACAACGCCCTCTGCTACTGCGACCGGAGCGCCGCCGCGTTCCGCACCTGGCTCGAGGCGCGCTACGGCACGATCGACGCGCTCAACCGCGCCTGGGGCACCGCGTTCTGGAGCCAGCGGTACGGCGCGTGGGACGAGATCCTGCCCCCGCTGCAGGCGCTGTCGCTGCGGAACCCCGCGCAGCTGCTGGACTTCCAGCGCTTCAGCTCGGACGAGGTGCTCGAGCAGTACCGGGCGGAGGCCGCGGTCGTCCGGGCGCGCAGCGACGTGCCGGTGACGACGAACTTCATGGTCACCGCGCACATCCGCACCATGGACTACTGGACGTGGGCGGCCGAGATGGACGTGATCGCCAACGACCACTACCTCGACGGCCGGCTCCCGAACCCCCGCGCCGAACTCTCGTTCGCCGCCGACCTCACCCGCGGGCTCGCGAAGGGCGAGCCGTGGATGCTGATGGAGACCTCCACCGGCGCCGTGAACTGGCAGCCGGTGAACCTGGCCAAGGCCGACGGCGAACTCCTGCGCAACACCGCCGCCCACCTCGCGCGCGGCGCCGACGCGATCTGCTTCTTCCAATGGCGCGCCTCGGTGCAGGGTGCCGAGAAGTACCACTCCGCGCTGCTGCCGCACGCCGGCACCGACAGCGACGGCTGGGTGCAGTCGCAGCGGCTCGGCGCGCTGCTGGGCCGGCTCGGCGGGATCCGCGGCACGCGGGTCGTGGCGGACGCCGCGATCGTCTTCTCCTGGGAGAGCTGGTGGGCGCTCGAGGGCGACGGACGCCCCAGCGAGGCGCTGCGCTACCTCGACGAGGTGCACGCCGCGCACGCCGCGTTCGCGGCACAGGGCGTCACGGTCGACATCGTCCCGCCCGGCGCCGACCTGTCCGCGTACCGGCTCGTGGCAGCCCCCGCCCTGCACCTCGTCTCGGATGCGGACGCTGCCGTCCTCGGCACGTTCGCGGAGCACGGCGGCACCGTGCTGGTGACGTTCGCGAGCGGCACCGTCGACGAGACCGACCGCGTCCGCACCGGGGGCTACCCCGGGGCCTTCCGCGACCTTCTCGGCGTGCGTGCCGACGAGTTCGTCCCGCTCGCCGACCGCGCGCGCGTGCACCTGTCGGACGGCGCGGTCGGGAC
>JAEZSU010000344.1 GCA_023421635.1 Actinomycetes bacterium
CGCGCGTGCGCAACTACGACGGGCTCGGCGGGCAGCTGCTGTTCGCGTGGCTGCACCGCCGCGGCGTGCTGCACTGGACCGACACCCGGCTCACGATCGACTGGGACGAGGTGCCGGATGCGGTCACCGAACTCGGCGACGCGATCGACCGGCTCTACTGGGAGTCGATCGACCGGCCGAAGACCGCCCACTGGCTCGCGGCCTACGACCTCGTCCGCAGTGTCGTCGCCCCGCATCCGGCGTCCCGCTGGGCGCGGGGACTGCCCGACGAGGTGCTCGCCGGGCCGCCGTCGGGGTACACCGACGCAGTGCTCGCGGACGAGTTCCCGCTGTCGATGTTCTTCGAGGCGCTGGAGAAGAAGCTGCGCCCCGTCATCGAGTCGACGGCCGGCATCCGTGGCACCGACTGAGCGCCCGGGCGGGGAGCCTACGAGCGACGGGCCCGGCGTCGGCGCACGTGACCGCTCGGTAGGCTTGAAGCAAATGGAACGCCTTCATGACACCGCCGTGCGCGGATTCGCAAGTGACAACTATTCCGGTGTGCACCCCGAGGTGATGGCGGCGATCGCCGCCGCCAACGACGGGCACCAGACCTCCTACGGGGAGGATGCCTACACCGAGCGCTTGCAGGAGGTGTTCGCGGCACACTTCGGCGACGGCGTGCAGGCGTACCCGGTCTTCAACGGCACCGGCGCGAACGTCACGGGCCTGCAGTCCATGCTCCCCCGCTGGGGCGCGGTGATCGCCGCGTCGACCGCGCACATCAACGTCGACGAGGGCGGCGCGCCCGAGCGCGTCGGCGGCATGAAGCTGCTCACCGTCCCCTCCCCCGACGGCAAGCTCACCCCGGAGCTCGTCGACCTCGAGGCGTGGGGCTGGGGCGATGTGCACCGCGCACAGCCGACCGTCGTCTCGATCACCCAGTCCACCGAGGTCGGCACGGTCTACACCCCCGACGAGGTGCGCGCCCTCGCCGACCACGCGCACGCCCACGGCATGCGCCTCCACATGGACGGCTCGCGCATCGCGAACGCCGCAGCCACCCTCGACGTGCCCCTCCGCGCTTTCACCCGCGACGCAGGCGTGGACGTGCTGAGCTTCGGCGGCACGAAGAACGGCGCGCTCGGCGCCGAGGCGGTCGTCGTGCTCGACCCCGCCGCATCCGACGGCATCGAGTACATCCGCAAGCTCGACATGCAGCTCGCCTCGAAGATGCGCTTCCTCTCCGCACAGCTGATCGCGCTGCTCGAGGGCGACCTGTGGCTGCGCAACGCCCGCCAGGCGAACGCCATGGCGCAGCGGCTGCGGCAGGGCATCGAGGCAGGGCTCGCCGACGGCAGCATCCGCGACGTCGCCTTCACGCAGCAGACGCAGGCCAACGGCGTGTTCGCGGTGCTCGGCGCCGGCGTCGCCGACCGCCTCCGCGAGTCGTTCCGGTTCTACGACTGGGACGAGAGCCGCGGCGAGGTGCGCTGGATGTGCACGTTCGACACGACCGAGGCCGACGTCGACGCGTTCGTCGCCGCGATCGCGCGGGAGACCACCGCCTGAGTCAGCGCGGGAGGCGGCGCCCGAGCAGGGCGGTGACGAGCGTCGGGCGGAACCGCCGGGCGACGTACTGCACGGCCTCGTCGACCCGCAGTGCGCGCGTGGAGTTCCCCACCCGCACCCACAGGTCGATCGAGCCGCCGCCCGACGTCTGCGTCAGGAACACCGGCGCGGACGCGGGCGGCACCTGCACGGCGCAGACCGCGGTGCCGGGCGCCGGCTCCGCGAACCGGATGCGGGGAAGCGCGGCCGCATTGCGCCCGATGGTCGAGATGAGCAGGTCGCGCAGCCACAGCTCGAACCGGTCGTGATCGGGGATGCGGAGGGTCGCGAGGTCCCGGTGCAGCCCGATCGGCCGGCCGGCGTCGTCGGCGCCGATGACGAGCACGCCCCCGTCGCTGTTGAGGAACGCGGCGACCGTCTTCACGATCGCGAGCTCCATCCGCGGGTCCTTCTTGTCCTCCCGCACGTTCCAGCGGGCGGTCTCCTTGAACTCGACCCGGTCCGACTCGCCCGCCCGGAGCACCGCCGCCACGTCCACGTCGTCACGGCCGCGCCGGACGAGCGCCGCGATCCCCGCGACCACGATCGAGAGGACGACGCTCGTGCCGAAGACGATGAGCACGGTCGCCCACATCCACAGCCGCTGGCCGTACAGGAACAGGCCGGCGATCAGCATCCCGGCCGACATGCCCAGCACCGCGATGATCGACATGAGCGCGAGGCTCAGCGCGAGACGCCGGCCGAAGACGGCGCGCACCACCCGCGCGATGCCGTAGGCGAGTACCAGGACGATCGGGAGTGCGATCCCGAACTCGACGAGCAGGGGACTTGCCGGATCGACCATCAGCGCAGCGCGCCCACACTCGCCAGGCCGAGCCGCACCAGGGTGCCGCGCCCGCCCTCCATCTCGGCGGCGAGTGCGTCGGATGCGGCCTCGGCCGGTTCCATCCAGGTGAGTTCGAGCGCGTCCTGCCGCGGCTCGCAGGTGCCGGTGACCGGGACGACGAACGCGAGCGACACCGCGTGCTGCCGGTCGTCGTGGAAGGCACTCACCCCGGGGATGGGGAAGTACTCGGCGACCGTGAACGGCGCCGGCTGCGGCGGCAGCAGCGGGAACGCCATCGGACCGAGGTCGTTCTCCAGGTGCCGGAAGAGGGCGTCACGCACCGTCTCGCCGTACCGCACCCGCCCCGACACGATCGTGCGGGTGATCTCGCCCATGGGCGTCGCGCGCAGCAGGATGCCGACCTGTGTGACGTTGCCGAGCCCGTCGGTACGCACCGGCAGCGCCTCGACGTAGAGCATCGGAAGCCGGCGGCGGGCCTCCGCGAGCTCGAGGTCGCTCAGCCACGCGGGGTTCGCGGCGTCCGCCGGGAGGGAGCCGCCGAGCGAGCTCTCGAACGCGTTCAGCGCGTCGCGGCGCTCGTCGCCGGACTCGTTCGGGTCGGGATCGGGGGTTCGGACCGGCATGTGTTCCTGTATACCCCACGGCCCGCGGCGGCGCCGCCACGCACCCTGAGGAAGGACCGGGTGCGGATGAGGGGCCGGCTGACAGAATGGACCGCATGGACCCGACACCGCTCCTCGACGACGCGGCCGTCCTGTGGTCGGCGCCGCCCGCCGACCGCGCCGGTCGCCCGCTGCTGGTGATGCTGCACGGCTACGGCGCCGACGAACGCGACCTGTTCGGCCTGGGACCGTCGCTGCCCGAGGAGTTCGTCGTGGCCGCGGTGCGCGCGCCGCTGCCGCCGCCGTTCCCCGCGCCCGGCTTCTCCTGGTACCCGCTGGAGGGTCCCGGTGCCGGCACCGCAGAGCCGGTGACCGCGTCCGCCGCACGCCTGCTGGAATGGCTCGACCGGCAGCATCCCGCATCCGAGGTGGGGCTGCTCGGCTTCTCGCAGGGCGGCACGGTGTCGCTGCAGGCCCTGCGCCTGGCCCCCGAGCGGATCCGGTTCGCCGTGAACCTCAGCGGCTACGTCATGCCGGGCGCGCTGCCGGGGGACGCCCTGCTCGAGGAGCGCCGGGACGCGCCGGTGTTCTGGGGGCGCGGGTCCGCGGATGCGGTCATCCCCGAGCCGCTCATCGCGCACAGCATCCAGTGGCTCCCCGAGCACGTCGAGCTCAGCGGCCGGGTGTACGCCGGGCTGGGGCACAGCGTGTCGGAGGCGGAGCTGCAGGATGTGCGGGTGTTCCTGCAGAAGCAGCTCGACCGCATGGCCGGCCAGGGGGCGCCCGAGTGAGGTCCCCGCGCGCACTGCGCGCCCGCATCTCCCGGGCGGCGCTCGAGGGCAACGCGCGCGGCCTCGCGGCCCAGGACGCGGTCGCGGACCTGCGCCGCGACGCCTACGGACACGGGGTCGCCGTCACCGCTGCTGCCC
>JAEZSU010000002.1 GCA_023421635.1 Actinomycetes bacterium
CGGAGCCCGAACCGGCTCCGGCACCCGACCGGGACCCGGGACAGGCAGAGTCCTCTGCCGCCCCTGCCTCCCAGTCACCGTCGACCGCCGACAGCACGGCGTCCACCCAGCCCGCGAAGGAATCCTCGTCCGTGAACGACGCCCCTGCCCAGGCAGCCCAAGAACCAGCCGCCCCCTCCCGACCGGAGCCGAGGACCCCGAGGGTCTCGACCACCTCGGACCGTCCGGCGAAGGTGCCCACCACGACGGCGCAGATCCCAGCCGTGGAGCTGCAGGAGCCGGAGGTCGTCAAGCTGCGCGGCCCGGCGAACGCCGTAGTGCGCAACATGGACGAGTCGCTGACCGTCCCCACTGCCACGAGCGTGCGCACCGTGCCGGCCAAGCTGATGATCGACAACCGCATCGTCATCAACAACCACATGTCCCGCACCCGCGGCGGCAAGGTGAGCTTCACCCACATCATCGGCTGGGCGCTCATCCAGGCGCTCAAGGAGTTCCCGAGCCAGAACGTCTTCTACGCCGAGGTCGACGGCAAGCCGTCCGTCGTGGCCCCCGCCCACGTGAACCTCGGTATCGCGATCGACCTGCCCAAGCCGGACGGCACCCGCGCCCTGCTGGTGCCGAGCATCAAGCGCGCCGAGACCCTCACCTTCACCGAGTTCCTCGCCTCGTACGAGGACCTCGTGAAGCGGGCCCGCGCGAACAAGCTCACCGCCGCCGACTTCCAGGGCACCACGATCTCGCTGACCAACCCCGGCGGCATCGGCACCGTCCACTCGGTGCCGCGCCTGATGAAGGGGCAGGGGTCGATCATCGGCGCCGGCGCCCTCGAGTACCCGGCGGAGTTCCAGGGCTCCAGCACGAACACGCTGTCCGAGCTCGGCATCGGCAAGACCATCACCCTCACCAGCACCTACGACCACCGGGTCATCCAGGGCGCGGGCTCGGGCGAGTTCCTCAAGAAGGTGCACGAGCTGCTCATCGGGCAGCGTGACTTCTACGAGCACATCTTCGCCGCGCTGCGCATCCCCTACGCACCGATCCGCTGGTCCAGCGACATCCACGTCGACCTCGCCGAGCGCATCGACAAGGCCGCGCGGGTGCAGGAGATCATCAACTCCTTCCGTGTGCGCGGCCACCTCATGGCCGACATCGACCCGCTCGAGTACGTGCAGCGCACGCACCCCGACCTCGAGATCGAGAACCACGGGCTCACGTTCTGGGACCTCGACCGAGAGTTCGTCACCGGCGGGTTCGGCGGCAAGCGCGTCATGCGGCTGCGCGACGTGCTGGGCGTGCTCCGCGACTCCTACTGCCGCACCGTCGGCGTGGAGTACATGCACATCCAGGACCCGGTGCAGCGCAAGTGGTTCCAGGACAACCTCGAGGTGCCCTACCAGAAGCCCGGCCACGACGAGCAGCTGCGCATCCTGTCGAAGCTCAACGAGGCCGAGGCGTTCGAGACGTTCCTGCAGACGAAGTACGTCGGGCAGAAGCGGTTCAGCCTCGAGGGCGGCGAGTCGCTCATCCCGCTGCTGGACGAGGTGCTCCAGGGCGCCGCGGACGCGGGCCTGGACGGCGCCGCGATCGGCATGGCCCACCGCGGCCGCCTGAACGTGCTGACCAACATCGCCGGGAAGACGTACGGGCAGGTGTTCCGCGAGTTCGAGGGCACGAGCCTGCCGGGCAACAAGCACGGCTCCGGCGACGTGAAGTACCACCTCGGCACCGAGGGGACGTTCGTCTCCGACTCCGGCACCGAGCTCCCCGTGCTCCTGGCCGCCAACCCGTCGCACCTCGAGACCGTCGACGGCGTGCTCGAGGGCATCGTGCGCGCCAAGCAGGACCGCAAGCCCATCGGCACGTTCTCATGGCTGCCGATCCTCGTCCACGGCGACGCCGCGTTCGCGGGCCAGGGCGTGGTCGTCGAGACGCTCCAGATGTCGCAGCTGCGCGGCTACCGCACCGGCGGCACCATCCACGTCGTCGTGAACAACCAGCTCGGCTTCACGACGCTGCCGGTCGACGGACGCACCTCGGTGTACGCCACCGACGTCGCCAAGACGATCCAGGCACCCGTGCTGCACGTGAACGGCGACGACCCGGAGGCCGTGGTCCGCGCCGCGGAGCTCGCGTTCCGCTACCGCCAGGAGTTCCACCGCGACATCGTCATCGACCTCGTCTGCTACCGCCGACGCGGCCACAACGAGGGCGACGACCCGTCGATGACCCAGCCGCTGATGACGAACCTCGTCGAGGCGAAGCGCTCGGTGCGACGCCTGTACACCGAGTCGCTCGTGGGGCGCGGTGACATCACCGAAGAGCAGTACGAGCAGGCCAAGCGCGACTTCCAGGACCGCCTGGAGGTGGCGTTCGCGCAGACCCACGCCGCCGAGACCGGCACGACCGACATCGTCGGCGACACGGTCGAGGCGGAGCCCGCGGTCGGCGCGCCCGAGACGACCGGCGTCGCGACCGAGGTCGTGCACCTGATCGGCGACGCGTTCGTGAACAAGCCGGAAGGCTTCACGGTGCACCCGAAGCTCCAGCAGCTGCTGGACAAGCGGCACGCGATGAGCCGCAACGGCGGCATCGACTGGGCCTTCGGCGAACTCCTCGCGTTCGGTTCACTCGTGCACGAGGGCACCCACGTGCGCCTCGCGGGGCAGGACGCCCGCCGCGGCACCTTCGTGCAGCGTCATGCGGTCTTCCACGACCGCGCGAACGGCCAGGAGTGGCTGCCGCTGACGAACCTCTCCGAGAACCAGGGGCGCTTCTTCGTCTACGACTCGCTGCTGAGCGAGTACGCGGCGATGGCGTTCGAGTACGGCTACTCGGTGGAGCGGCCGGACTCGCTCGTGCTCTGGGAGGCGCAGTTCGGCGACTTCGTCGACGGCGCACAGACCGTCATCGACACCTACCTGTCCTCGGCGGACCAGAAGTGGGGCCAGCAGTCGAGCGTCGTGCTGCTCCTCCCCCACGGCTACGAGGGCGCAGGACCCGATCACTCGTCGGCACGCATCGAACGCTTCCTGCAGATGTGCGCGCAGGACAACATGATCGTGGCGCGCCCCTCCACCCCCGCGTCCTACTTCCACCTGCTGCGCCGCCAGGCGTACGCCCGGCCGCGCAAGCCGCTCGTGGTCTTCACCCCGAAGGCGATGCTGCGCCTGCGCGATGCGACCAGCCCGGTGGAGGACTTCACGCACGGCAGCTTCGAGCCGGTGATCGACGACGCGCGCGACCTCGACCGGGCCGCGGTGCGCCGCGTGCTGCTGCACTCGGGCAAGATCCACTGGGATCTGCGCAACGAGCTGGACAAGCACCCGAACGAGCAGATCGCGCTGGTGCGCCTGGAGCAGTACTACCCGGCCCCGGTGGACGAGCTGAACGCGATCATCGACAGCTACCCGGACGCCGAACTGGTCTGGGTCCAGGAGGAGCCGGAGAACCAGGGCGCCTGGCCGTTCATCGCGCTCGAGGTCGTGAAGTACCTCCACGGCCGCACCATCCGCGTCGTCTCGCGCGCAGCCTCGGCCTCGACCGCGGCCGGCTCCGCGAAGACGCACGCGATCGAGCACGCCTCGCTCATGCAGAAGGCGCTCACGCTCTGACCCGCTGACGCGACGAGGACGGGGACGGATGCAGACGCATCCGTCCCCGTCCTCGTTCGAGGCGCATGCCGGCGGGGAACAACCGCGCGGCGCGCGCGTCAGTGGTGGGTGGCCTGCGCGGCGCGGAGCCGTGCCATCACCTGGTCGCGCAGTTGCTCGGGCGCCGTCTCACGGCAGGCCCGTGCGACCACATCGGTCAGGGTCCGTGCGACCAGCGCTTCGTCGCGGCATTCCTGGCAGGACGCCAGGTGCTCGGCGATGTCGGTGTGCTCGGTGTGGCACACCTCGTTGCGCAGGTACTCCTCGAGGTCCTTGCGGGCCTTCTCGCAACCGCAATCGGTCATGTCGTGCTCCTGGGTGCCGGCGGGGTGATCCCCCGCTCCTGTGCGTATTCGGCGAGCAGTTCACGAAGCAGTCGTCTGCCACGGTGCAGACGACTCATGACTGTGCCGATGGGTGTCTTCATGATGTCCGCGAGCTCCTGATACGCGAACCCCTCCACGTCCGCGAGGTACACCGCGAGACGGAAGTCCTCCGGGATCGACTGCAGCGCATCCTTCACGACGGAGGACGGCATGTGGTCGATCGCCTCCGCCTCGGCGGAACGGGAGCTCGTGGCCGTGGCCGACTCCGCACCGCCGAGCTGCCAGTCCTCGAGTTCGTCGATGGCGCTCTGGTACGGCTCCCGCTGCTTCTTGCGGTAGGTGTTGATGTAGGAGTTGGTGAGGATGCGGTACAGCCACGCCTTGAGGTTGGTGCCCTGCGTGAAGCTCGACCACGAGGCGAACGCCTTCACGAAGGTCTCCTGCACCAGGTCGGCCGCATCCGCGGGGTTGCGGGTCATCCGCATCGCGGCGGCATAGAGCTGGTCCATGAACGGGAGCGCCTGCTCCTCGAACTGGGTGCGCACATCGGGCAGGTCATCCATCAGCGGCAAGTCTACGGCGGCCGCCGACGGGCGCTCCAACGTGACGATCATGCGCATCCTCTCCCAGCGGAGGCGCGTTCGCGCGCCCCTCGGTAGGGTGGAACCGATGAGCACCGAGCGGTATTCCCCCCGACACTGGTCGGCCCCCACGGTCACGGCACCGGTGACCGCGACGGTCGCCGTGCCCGGATCGAAGTCCCTGACCAACCGCGAACTCGTGCTCGCCGCGATCGCGGACGGCCCCGGCACGATCCACGCACCGCTGCACTCCGAGGATTCCGCGCGGATGATCGAGGCGCTCCGTGCGCTCGGCGTCGCGATCGAGGCCGTGCCGGGCGACGGCCTGTTCGGCGATGACCTGCGGGTCACCCCGCCGACCCGGTTCGCCGGCGGCGGCACGGTCGACTGCGGCCAGGCCGGGACCGTGATGCGGTTCGTCACCCCGCTGACCGGGCTCGCGACCGGCGACGTCACCGTCACGGCGCACGCCAGCGCGCTGCACCGGCCGATGGGCGAGATGATCCGCGCGCTCCGCGAGGTCGGCGTCGACATCGACGACGGCGGCAGCTGGTCGCTGCCGTTCACCGTCCGCGGACGCGGACGGGTCGTCGGCGGCGAGGTCGAGATCGACGCCAGCGCCTCCAGCCAGTTCGTCTCCGGGCTGCTCCTGGCGGCCGCGCGCTACGACGTCGGACTGCGGTTGCGCCATCGCGGACCGCGCCTTCCCAGCATCCCCCACATCGACATGACCGTCGACGCCCTCGCGCGGCGAGGCGTGCACGTCGAGCGGCCCGGTGCCGGCGAGTGGCTCGTCCCCCCGACCGTCCCGCACGCGAAGGACGTCACGATCGAGCCGGACCTCTCCAACGCGGCACCGTTCCTCGCCGCCGCGGTCATCACCGGCGGCACCGTCACGGTCGGCGGCTGGCCCGCCCACTCGACCCAGCCGGGCGCGCAGCTGCCGCAGCTGCTCACGGCGCTCGGCGCGCACGCGGTACGCCGCCACGGTGCGCTCACGGTCACCGGCGGCGGCCGGATCCCCGGTGTCGACATGGACCTGTCCGCGGTGGGCGAGCTCACCCCCACGCTCGTCGGCATCGCGCTGTTCGCCGACGGCCCCTCGACCTTCACCGGCATCGGCCACATCCGCGGGCACGAGACCGACCGGCTCGCGGCCCTCGTCTCCGACATCCGTGCGATCGGGGGCGAAGCCGAGGAGCTTCCGGACGGGATCCGGCTCGTCCCGCGAGATCTGACCGGAGGCGTGTGGCGCGCCCACCACGACCACCGCCTCGCCACCACCGGCGCCCTCGTCGGCCTCCGGGTCGACGGCGTCGAGGTCGACGACATCGGCACCACGGCGAAGACCATGCCCGAGTTCCCCGAGCTGTGGGACCGGATGCTGGGGCAGGAGGAGTCCGCCGCGTGAGCTGGCTGCCACCGGACGACGAGGACGACGAACCGGACTTCGACGAGTCCGACGTCCGCGTCCGCCCGAATCCGAAGGCCAACCGCCCGCGGACCAAGCGCCGGCCGGCGCATGCGGACGCCCGGACCGCGCGGGTGCTCGGCGTCGACCGCGGCCGGTACACGGTGCTCGTGGACGAGGACGGCCCCAACGAGCGCGAGGTCACCGCCAGCCGGGCCCGCGAGCTGCGCAAGCAGCCCATCGTGACCGGGGATCTCGCCCGCGTGGTCGGCGACACGTCCGGCGCCGAAGGCACCCTCGCCCGCATCGTCGGCATCGAGCCGCGCACGACGCTGCTGCGCCGGAGCGCCGACGACACCGACAACGTCGAGCGGGTGGTGGTCGCGAACGCCGACCAGATGCTGGTGGTGGTCGCCGCCGCCGATCCCGAACCGCGCGCCCGGCTCGTCGACCGCTACCTCATCGCGGCGCTGGATGCCGGCATCCGTCCGATGCTCGTGGTCACCAAGACCGACCTGGCCGACCCCGCCGAGTTCCTCACGCACTTCGACGGCATCGACCTGCAGGTGTTCACGAGCCGTCGCGGCGAGATGCCGGTGGAGCGCATCGGCGCCGAGCTGGTCGGCCACTCGACGGTGTTCGTCGGGCACTCCGGGGTGGGCAAATCCACCCTGGTGAACGCGCTCGTCCCCACCGCGGGGCGCGCGACCGGCCACGTCAACGAGGTGACCGGCCGCGGGCGGCACACCTCGTCCTCCACCGTGTCGCTGCGCTACCGCGGGCACGGCGGCAGCGGGTGGGTGATCGACACCCCCGGCGTGCGCTCCTTCGGGCTGGGACACGTCGACCCCGCCAACATCCTGCGCGCCTTCACCGATCTCGCGGTGGTCGCCGAGGACTGCCCGCGCGGCTGCACGCACCTCCCCGACGCCCCGGACTGCGCCCTCGTCGAGGCGGTCGCCGAGGGCCGGCTGGGCCCCACCGGCGCCGGACGACTGGACTCGCTGCAGCGCCTGCTGACGACCTTCGCCGGCCGGGATCCCGGCTACGGCGGCCGCGCCACCCCGTAGGCTGGTGGCATGACCCTGCAGCCCGGAGACGCCGCGCCCGATTTCACCCTGCTCGACCAGGACGGGCAGCCCGTCTCCCTGCACGATCTGCGCGGCCGACGGGTCATCCTGTACTTCTACCCGGCGGCGATGACCCCCGGCTGCACCACGCAGGCCTGCGACTTCCGCGACAGCCTCTCCTCGCTCACCGCGGCCGGCTACACCGTCCTCGGTGTGTCCCGCGACACCCCCGAGAAGCTCCGCGCGTTCCGGGAGCGCGACGGTCTGACCTTCCCGCTGCTCTCCGACCCGGACCACGCCGCGCACGAGGCCTACGGCGCCTGGGGCGAGAAGATGAACTACGGCAAGACGATCGAGGGCGTGCTGCGGTCGACGTTCGTCATCGACGCGGACGGACGCATCGAGATCGCGCAGCGCAACGTCAAGGCCTCCGGACACGTCGCGCGGCTGCGGACGCTCCTGAAGATCGACGCCTGAGGCCGCCTCAGTCCGTCCCGCCCTCGTGGGCGCGTCGGTTGCGGCGCCCCGCGCGGGCGACCGCGACGAGGAGCAGCACGAGCACGACGAGCGCAGGCACCGCGAGGGCCAGTCCGATGAGCGGGTGCGCGTACGCCCCGGTCGCCGCCCCACCGGCGACCGCCAGGATCAGCAGCTGCACCACGATGCCGCCGGATCGTCCCCATGAACGGTCGCGCAGCGTCGCGATGCCGAACGCGAGGACGGCGGCCGCGCCGATCACGGTCAGGACGAGCAGGGCCACCGCGCTCGTGACGGAGTCGGTGTTGCCGCCGAGCAATTCGAGGGTCTGCCAGATCGCGAGCGCCACGACGCCTGCGCCCTCCAGGGTGACGAGCACGCCCGCCGTCCAATCCGCAAGACCGGTTCTCATGTGTGGCTGCTCCGTTCGGATGCGGCGCGCCGGGGTGACGCCGCGCACTTGCCGGTGAACCGCTGGGAAACGGCGACCGAATCTTGTGGAAGGGGTGGCGCTGTGGGACGATAGAGCACGTCGTGTGCTCCCACAGCGACGTGGGGCGGGCTAAGACGTCCGCACACCGAACAGAGTAACGGACACTTCTCCGTGCGCTGAAAAGACCCACCCGAAACCCACATCCTGAGGAGCACCACCATGGATTGGCGCGACAAGGCCGCCTGTTTGACGGTAGACCCCGAGCTGTTCTTCCCCGTGGGGAACACCGGTCCCGCCGTCGACCAGATCGAGAAGGCGAAGGCCGTCTGCGCCCGATGCACCGTCACCGAGATCTGCCTGCAGTACGCCCTCGAGTCCGGTCAGGATTCGGGCGTCTGGGGCGGGCTGTCCGA
>JAEZSU010000048.1 GCA_023421635.1 Actinomycetes bacterium
GCGGCGTGGGCCGCCGGTGCGCGCGGATCGTTCCTGTTCGCGGCGATCGTCGCGATCCCGACCATCCTCGGCGCGTTCCTCATCCGCAAGCCCGCCGACGACGTCGAAGGGCACCTCGTCGGCCACTGAGCCGGAGGGCTGTCAAGGCCCGGCCGGGAGCGCGGGGCGTGGACCAGCATGGATGCCATGACTGATCTCACCGGAAAGACGATCGCGTTCCTGGCCACCGACGGGTATGAGGACTCCGAGCTGACCTCCCCCTGGCAGGCCGTCATCCTGGCCGGCGGGGACCCGGTGATGGTCTCCCCGAAGGCCGACCGCATCGAGGGGAAGAACGGGCATCTGCAGAAGGTCGACACGGCCGTCGCGGACGCGGACGCCTCGGCGTTCGACGCGCTGGTGCTCCCCGGCGGTGTCGTGAACGCGGACAATCTGCGGATGGATGCGGACGCCGTGCGGTTCGCGAAGGACTTCTTCGCACAGCACAAGCCGGTGGGCGCGATCTGCCACGCCGCCTGGACGCTCATCGAGTCGGGTGTCGTCGAGGGGCGGACCCTCACGAGCTTCCCGAGCCTGCAGACGGACCTGCGGAACGCGGGCGCCACCTGGGTGGACGAGGAGGTCGTGGTCGACGCCGGCTTCGTCACCAGCCGGACCCCCGACGACCTGCCCGCGTTCAACGCGAAGCTCATCGAGGAGATCGACGAGGGCGAGCACGAGGATCAGACGGCCTGACGCCGTTGTCAGCGCCGCCTGGACCTGCTGTGGGCTCAGCCGAAGGAGCAGCTGCCCCCGCCGCAGCAGGCGGCGTCGTCCTCGCCCAGGAGAGGGAGGGTGGTCTCGGGCTTCGGGAGCGACTCGGGCTGGGTCGCCTGCTGAGGTGCGGTCGGCATCGGACCATCGTACGACCTTGTGAGGGGCGCGGGGCCGTCTTCCATCGACGGGAGGCATCCGGCGTGTCGCGGGGTCAGGCCGGCTCGTCCTGGCAGGCGGGGCAGTACTGCGCGGTGGTGCCGGCGAACGCGATGTCGACGATGGTCCCGTTCCCCTCGGGGCACGGTTCGCCACCGCGCCCGTGCACCCGCATCGCCGCGGTCTTCGCCGCCTTCATGTCCGCCGGGTCGAGCCCGCGCCGGTCGGCGATGGCACCGCGGATGATCCCGCGCATGGCCTCGAACAGGCGATCGATCTCCGCATCGCTCAACGTGCTCGCGAGCCGGGTGGGCGGGAGTCGCGCCGCGAAGAGGATCTCGTCGGAGTAGGCGTTGCCGATGCCGGCGAACGTCTCCTGCTCCTGGAGCACGGCCTTCAGCTGCTTCCGCCGGCCGTGCACCGCACGTGCCACGTCGGCGCGGGTGAAGGTCGGGTCCGCCGGGTCGGTGCCGAGCTTCTTCACGCCCGGCACGTCGAGGGCGTCGGCGACGGTCCAGAGTGCCGCCGACCGGAAGTCGCCGCGGTCGACGAGGTCGAACCCGGCACCATCGTCGAGGGTCAGCCGGGCGACCGCATCCGGATCCGGCGCCGCCGGCTGCTGCGGCTGCCAGATCACCCAGCCGTGCCTGCCGAGGCTGCACACGAGATGGTCGTCGCCGCAGTCGAACTCGATGTACTTGCCCGAGCGGAGCACCGCGTTGATCCGCTCGCCGGTGAGCTGCGCCGCCGGCCTGCTCTTCAGCACGCGGTAGTCCAGCACCTCGAAGGCGCGGATGCGACGTCCGATGACGCGCTCGGCGAGGAAGTCGACGAGCGCCTGTACCTCCGGTGATTCCGGCATGCCGGCATCCTGTCACGCGCCGGGTATGGCGTCACCGGGTTGCGCGGCCGCGCCCCCTAGAGTGTGGCGATGACAACACGTGCAGCGGCGCTCCCCCTCATCCTCTCCGTCACTGTGCTCGCGGGAACCGTGCTGGCCGCCTGCGCCGGACCGGCCCCCGCGACCACCCCGACCTCCTCTGCGACCTCTGCGCAGACGCCCACCGCCGAGCCGTCGGAAACCGCCGCCCCCGACGCTGCCGTCGGGCTGGTGCTCTCTCTCGACGGCGTGACCGTCTCGATGGCGGATGGGAGCGAATCGATCGACCTCTCGCAGGGGGACGCCATGATCGCGCTGCTGACGGATGTCGCGGGCGCCGAGCCCACAATCGAACGGCTCCCGCCCTGGGAAGGTATGGACCTCCGGCTCACCCGCTATTCCTGGGACGGGCTGTGGCTCACCCAGCACGACGACGGCGCCGTCATGGGGCTGAGCGCCACTGGCCCGACGCTCAACGGTGTCCCGGTCACCACCGCGGAAGGCATCGGCGTCGGCGCATCGAAGGCCGACCTGCTCGCTGCCGGGGCGTGGTCGCAGTCGCAGGACGGGTCAGAGGAACTCTTCGGGCTGGGATCGCGCGAGGTTCCGGGGACGAACTCGTTGGCGCGTCCCGGCTCGGTCGGCATCGAGTACATGCTCGTGATCGTGGAAGGCGACCAGGTGGTGCAGCTGCGGGCCCCCGCGAACGACTACGCGGACATCTGACCAGGGTCACACCACGGTGGTGCCGAGCAGGGTGCCGATGAGGAAGGTCGCCGCCAGCGCGAGCGCGCCGCCGATGCCGACGCGGACGGTGGGTCTGAGCAGCGGACTGCCGCCGAGGCGGGCGCCGAGCGCGCCCGTGACGGCGAGCGCGACGAGCACGAACACGAACGTCGCCGGGATGCGGACGGCGTCCGGCATCAGGAGGGCCAGGAACGGGATGATGCCGCCCACCGTGAAGGCGACGGCGGAGGCGAGCGCCGCCCGCCACGGGCTCACGAGGTCGTCACGGTCGATGTTGAGTTCCGCCGACAGGTGCGCGGCGAGCGCGTCGTGCGCGGTGAGCTCCTCGGCGACACGGCGGGCGGTCTCGTGCGAGATGCCCTTGGCCTCGTAGAGCGCGGTCAGCTCGTCGAGCTCCTCTTCCGGCATCTCCTGCAGCTCGCGCGACTCCTTGGCGATGAGCGCCTTCTCGCTGTCGCTCTGGCTGCTGACCGAGACGTATTCCCCGAGCGCCATGGAGATGGCGCCACCGACGAGCGCGGCGCTGCCTGCGGTGAGGATCGGGGCGATGTCGTTCGTGGCACCGGCCACGCCGACGATGATCGCCGCGACCGAGACGATGCCGTCGTTCGCGCCGAGGACACCCGCGCGCAGCCAGTTGAGGCGCCCGGCGATGCCGGCGGCATGCGGTTCGTCGGCGTGGGTGACCGGGTTGTCACTGGGCGTCATCGGCTGCCCCCTCCCGGGGCGGGTTGTGCATGAACTCGATGCGGATGCCGCAGTCGTCCTCGACGAACGAGGCGTAGTACCGGTCGGAGAACCGCGGGTACTCCTTCGGATCGCGGACCGCGTGCCAGCCCGCGGCCATCGCGACGCCGTGCATCCGGTCGACCTCCGCACGCGAGTCGACCGCGAACGCGAGGTGCTGCCAGCCGACCCGGCCGTGCACGTGGTTCGCCGGTTCGGTCTCGCGCGGCGGGTACAGGACGAGCTCGGTCTCGCCGTCGCGGTCCCAGGACGAGACGGAGTCGTCGTAATCATGGCGGGCGAAGCCGAGGGCGGACATGCCCGGATCGAACTGCGCCCGTGCGCGGTCGATGTCGGCGACGGTGATCCCGAGGTGATCGAACAGCGGCATGCGCCCAGTCTGGCCGATGCCGCGGACACCCGACAGCGGGACGGCTGCGAGAATGGAGGGACCGATGGAAGGCCACCCGTGAACATCACCCAGCTGGAACGCTTCGTCGCCCTGGCGGGCGAACTGCACTTCCCTCGTGCGGCAGAGGCCCTCGACATCCCGCTGCCGTCGCTCTACACGACGATCGAGAAGCTCGAGGAGGAGGTCGGCGAGCAGCTGGTCACCCGCGGCGCCGGCACCCGGCTCACCCCGGCGGGCGAGGCGCTCCTCGCCGACGCGCCACAGCTGCGACAGACCCTCCCGCCCCTGCCGCCGAAGCCTGCCAAGCCCGCGGGTGGCAAGGCGAAGGCGTCCAAAGGCAAGGGGCGTGCCCCGATCGTGAAGGGCCAGCCGAAGCCGTACAAGAAGCGCCAGGGGCGCTGAGCCGTCCCCGCACCGCCGGCGCTCACAGCTCCGAGACGGTGCCGCCTTCGACGCGCCAGCGACGGTCGGTCCGAACGGCGTCCAGCATCCGCCGGTCGTGCGTGACCAGCAGCAGCGTGCCCTCGTAGGACTCGAGCGCCTGCTCGAGCTGCTCGATCGCGGGCAGGTCGAGGTGGTTCGTCGGCTCGTCGAGGACGAGCACGTTCACTCCGCGCGCCTGCAGGAGGGCGAGGCCGGCGCGCGTGCGCTCCCCCGGCGACAGCGCGGCGACGGGCCGCCCCACATGGTCGGCCTTGAGGCCGAACTTCGCGAGCAGCGTGCGGACGTCGGCCGCCGCCATCTCCGGCACGAGGGATTCGAAGACGTCCACCACCGTCTCGCCGCCGGTGAAGAGCGAGCGGGCCTGATCGATCTCGCCGATCTGCACGTTCGCGCCGAGGCTCGCCGAGCCCTCGTCGGGCATGCGGCGGCCGAGGAGCATCCGCAGGAGGGTGGTCTTGCCCGCACCGTTCGGACCGGTGATCCCGATCCGCTCCCCCGCGTTCACCTGCAGCGACACCGGACCGAGCGTGAACGCACCCTGCCGCGCCACCGCGCCGGCGAGGGTCGCCACGACGGAGCTCGAGCGGGGCGCGGTCCCGATCGTGAACTGCAGCTGCCACTCCTTGCGCGGTTCCTCGACCTCGTCGAGGCGCGCGATGCGGCTCTCCATCTGCCGCACCTTCTGCGCCTGCTTCTCGCTGGACTCGGTCGCGGCCTTCCGCCGGATCTTGTCGTTGTCGGGGGACTTGCGCATGGCGTTCCGCACCCCCTGGCTGGACCACTCGCGCTGCGTGCGGGCGCGGGCGACGAGGTCTGCCTTCTTGTCGGCGAACTCGTCGTACTTCTCGCGTGCGTGGCGGCGCACCGTGGCGCGCTCCTCCAGGTAGGCGTCATAGCCGCCGCCGTACACCCGGTTCGTGCCCTGCGCCAGGTCGAGTTCGAGCACCCGGGTCACGCAGCGCGCGAGGAACTCGCGGTCGTGGCTGACGAGCACCACCCCGCCCCGCAGCCCATGCACGAACGTCTCGAGCCGCTCGAGGCCATCGAGGTCGAGGTCGTTCGTCGGCTCGTCGAGGAGGACGATGTCGAACCGCGACAGCAGCAGGGCCGCCAGCCCCACCCGCGCCGCCTGGCCGCCGGAGAGCGACGTCATGAGGGCGTCACCGGCGAGGTCCATGCCGAGTTCCGCGAGGACAGCGGGGATGCGGTCCTCGAGGTCCGCCGCGCCGCTCGCCAGCCACCGGTCCAGCGCGACCGAGTACGCGTCGGCCGGGTCTACCCCCGCGGGCGCGAGGGCCGGATCGCCGAGGGCGGCCGCGGCCGCATCCATGTCCGCCGTCGCCTGCGCGCACCCGGTGCGCCGGCCGATGTAGGCGGCGACGGTCTCGCCCTCCACCCGCTCGTGCTCCTGCGGCAGCCAGCCGACGAACGCGT
>JAEZSU010000200.1 GCA_023421635.1 Actinomycetes bacterium
AGTTCTTCCAGTTCCACCCGACCGGCCTCGCGGGCCTGGGCATCCTCCTCACCGAGGGCGCGCGCGGTGAAGGCGCGATCCTGCGCAACGCGAGCGGCGAGCGCTTCATGGAGCGCTACGCCCCCACGATCAAGGACCTCGCTCCGCGTGACATCGTCGCGCGCTGCATGGTGCAGGAGGTCGCCGAGGGACGGGGCGCGGGACCGCACCGCGACTACGTGCTGCTGGACTGCACGCACCTGGGCGCCGAGGTGCTCGAGACGAAGCTCCCCGACATCACCGAGTTCGCCCGCACGTACCTGGGCGTCGACCCGGTCGTCGAGCCGGTCCCCGTCATGCCGACCGCGCACTACGCCATGGGCGGCATCCCCACGAACAACAACGGCGAGGTGCTCGCGGACAACGACACCGTCGTGCCCGGCCTGTACGCCGCCGGCGAGTGCGCGTGCGTGTCGGTGCACGGCTCGAACCGCCTCGGCACCAACTCGCTGCTGGACATCAACGTGTTCGGCAAGCGCGCGGGCCGCAACGCGGTCGAGTACGTGCAGACCGCGGACTTCGTGCCGCTGCCGGAGGACCCCGCGAAGGAGGTCCGCGAGATGATCGAGGGCCTGCGCAACAACCCGGGCTCCGAGCGCATCGCGGTGCTGCGCAAGACGCTGCAGGACGAGATGGACAAGGGCGCGCAGGTCTTCCGCACGCACGAGTCGCTGCAGCACGTCCTCGGCGTGATCGCGGAGCTCCGTGAGCGCTACAAGAACGTGCACGTCGACGACAAGGGCAAGCGCTTCAACACCGACCTGCTCGAGGCCGTCGAGCTGGGCTTCCTGCTCGATCTCGCCGAGGTCGTCGTCTACGCCGCGCAGAACCGCAAGGAGAGCCGTGGCGGCCACATGCGCGACGACTACCCCAAGCGCGACGACGAGAACTACATGAAGCACACGATGGCCTACCTCACGGGCGACCCGCACTCGTCGCATCCCGCCGACCACATCGCGCTGGACTGGAAGCCCGTCGTGATCACGCGCTACCAGCCGATGGAGAGGAAGTACTGACATGACCTCGACCGTCCTCGAGACCACGGACGCCCCGGCTGACATCGAGCAGTCCCCCGCCGAGACCGGCTTCCAGTCGTTCCTCGTGACCTTCATCATCCGTCGCTTCGACCCCGAGGTGGACAGCGAGCCGCGCTGGGTCGACTACGACGTCGAGCTGTACTCGACCGACCGCGTGCTGGACGCGCTGCACAAGATCAAGTGGGAGGTGGACGGCTCGCTGTCGTTCCGCCGCTCCTGCGCCCACGGCATCTGCGGCTCCGACGCCATGCGCATCAACGGCCGCAACCGCCTGGCCTGCAAGACGCTGATCAAGGACCTGGACATCTCCAAGCCGATCTACGTCGAGGCCATCAAGGGCCTGCCGCTGGAGAAGGACCTCATCGTGGACATGGAGCCGTTCTTCGCCTCCTACCGCGAGGTGCAGCCGTTCCTCATCGCGAACTCGACGCCGGAGAAGGGCAAGGAGCGCACCCAGTCCATCGTCGACCGGGAGCGGTTCGACGACACCACCAAGTGCATCCTGTGCGCCGCGTGCACCTCGTCGTGCCCGGGCTTCTGGACCGACGGCCAGTACTTCGGCCCCGCCGCCATCGTCAACGCGCACCGGTTCATCTTCGACTCGCGCGACGACGCCGGCGACGTGCGCCTGGACATCCTGAACGACAAGGAAGGCGTGTGGCGCTGCCGCACCACCTTCAACTGCACCGAGGCGTGCCCCCGCGGCATCCAGGTCACCCAGGCCATCGCCGAGGTCAAGCAGGCGGTGCTGCGCGGCGCCTGAGCCCACCACCGCACCGACACGGACCGGATGCTGCGATCACGCGGCATCCGGTCCGTCGTCTTCGGCGTCGGTAGGGTGATGAGGTGAGCCATCCGGGTGCCGACGCGCAGTCCCCTGACCGGCCGAGCGTCCGCGACTCGTCGTTGCGGGAGCGGCTGGAGCTGCCGATCGAGCGCGCGGGCGATCTCACCCAGCGCACGCTGTCCTGGTTCCCGATCCGCGTGTGGCGCCACTTCCTCCAGCACAACGGGTTCCTGCTCGCCGCGGGCATCAGCTACCAGGCGCTGTTCACGATCTTCGCCTCGATCTACCTCGCCGCCATCGGCATCGGAGCCTGGCTCGGCGGCAACGAGCAGGCGATCGACGGGCTCATCACCGTCATCAACGCGTACATCCCGAACCTGATCAGCACCAACGGGCTCATCCACCCCTCGCAGGTGGTGGCCGCGGCGCACTCGAGCGGCGGCGCGCTGACGGTCACCGGCATCATCGCGGTCGGAGTCGTGGTGTGGACCTCGATCGGGTTCGTCACGTACACGCGTCGGGCGGTGCGCGACACCTTCGGCCTGCCCTACGACGCGCGCAGCTTCATCCTGCTGAAGGCGCGCGACCTGTTCGCCGCACTGCTGTTCGGCCTCTCCCTCCTCATCGGCTGGTCCCTGGTGCAGCTGACGGTCTGGGCGCTGGGGCTCGTGTTCACCGCGCTCGGCCTCGGGGACGGCGGCAGCTGGACGGGCATCGCCGTGCGCGCCCTCACGTTCGTGGTGGCGTTCGGCATCAACACATCGGCGTTGGCGCTGCTGTTCCGCTTCCTCACCGGGACCTCGCTCCCCTGGGCGCGGATCTGGCCGGGGTCGCTCCTCGGCGGCGCCGCTCTCGCGGTGCTGCAGCTGGGGGCGGGCCTGTTGCTCGTCTACAGCCCGAGCAACCCGCTGCTGGCGAGCTTCGCCATCCTGTTCGGGTTCCTGTTGTGGTTCCGGCTCTGGGGCATCGTCATCCTCGTCGCCGCGGCCTGGATCGCGGTGTCGACCGCCGACCGGGACATCCCGCTGGTGCGGCCCAGCGAGGCAGAGCGGCGTCGCCGCGAGCACGACGCGCTCGTGCTCGCCGCGAACGTGCGCCTCCGTCAGGCCCGCGCCGCGTACGCGGCCGCCCCCGCCTGGCGCAGGC
>JAEZSU010000226.1 GCA_023421635.1 Actinomycetes bacterium
CACGATGATCAGGACGACGACGACGATGACGGCGACCACCGCGATCAGCAGTCCGAGGGCTCCGAGTGCGGCGATCTCCATTGGTCCTCCAGGGCGTTCGGGAGCGATGTCCCCCGAGCCTAGTGACCGAGGCGCGCCGGCACGAGGTTATCCACGCCTGCCGGCGCAGGCGATCAGTGCCGGCCGCCGGGCGGCCCGATGATCACCAGCACCGTGAAGATGACGGCGACGGCCACCAGCAGCAGCACGCCGAGCAGCACCGGATGCCGCAGGAACGCGCGCATCCACCGGTCGTACCAGCTCCGGTCGCGCGGGTCGTCCGTCTCTTCGAGGCGCCACTCCCCCACGAGCCGCCCACTCCGCTTCATCCAGATCTCGGTCGGGATGGTCGCGTACGGGATCACCGCGCTCACGACCGCGACCACGGTCGGCCAGACGCCCCAGCGCTGGTTGAACGCCACCAGCACCGCAGTCGCGCCGTAGGAGAGGAAGACGAAGCCGTGGATGCTGCCGGCGACCGCGGTCGCCCAGTCGAGCCCCGCGAACGCGCGCAGCAGGAGCCCGGTGATCAGGAAGGTCCAGGAGACGGCCTCGGCGAACGCGAGCGTGCGGAAGAGGTTCAGCGGTTTTGCAAACACAATGTCAGCATAACCGCCCGGCTTGTGTCAGCCCTCCGCGATCGCCTCGTCCTCGGGTGCTGCACTGCCCTGCTCGAACTGGGAACGGTACAGGCGCCAGTACGCGCCCTGCGCGGCGATGAGCTGCGCATGAGTCCCCTGCTCGACGATCCGGCCCTGCTCCATCACCAGGATCAGGTCCGCATCCCGGATGGTGGAGAGCCGGTGCGCGATGACGAACGAGGTGCGACCGGCGCGCAGCGCCGCCATGGCGTGCTGCAACAGCGACTCCGTGCGGGTGTCCACCGACGAGGTCGCCTCGTCGAGGATCAGCACCGAGGGCTGCGCGACGAACGCCCGCGCGATCGTGATGAGCTGCTTCTCGCCCGCCGAGACGTTCGAGGCGTCCTCGTCGAGCACGGTGTCGTAGCCGTCCGGCAGCGAGTGCACGAACCTGTCGACCCTGGTCGCGGTCGCCGCCTCGACGATCTCCTCGTCGGTCGCGGACTCGCGCCCGTATCGGATGTTGTCCCTGATGGTCCCGGCGAACAGCCACGGGTCCTGCAGCACCATGCCGGTCCGGGAGCGCACGTCGTCGCGGCGGAGCTCGGCGATGTCCTGCCCGTCGAGGAGGATCCGGCCGCCGTCGAGCTCGTAGAACCGCATGAGCAGGTTCACGAGCGTCGTCTTGCCCGCACCGGTCGGACCCACGATCGCGACGGTCTGCCCCGGCTCGACCCGGAACGACAGGTCGCGGATGAGCGGGTGCTCGGCGGAATACGAGAACGAGACGTCCTGGAACTCGATGACCCCGGGGCCGTGCACCGGGGCGGGCGCATCCTCGGCATCCGGTTCCTGCTCCTCGGCGTCCAGGAGCTGGAACACCCGCTCCGCCGACGCCGTGCCGGACTGGATGACGGCAGCCATCCCGCCCAGCTGCGAGAGCGGCTGGGTGAACTGCTGCGAGTACTGGATGAAGGCCTGGACGTCGCCGAGCCGCAGCTGGCCGCTGGCGACCATGAGGCCGCCGAGCACCGCGATGCCGACGTAGGTGAGGTTTCCGACGAACATCATGCCCGGCATGATGATGCCCGACAGGAACTGCGCCTTGAACGCGGCCTGGTAGAGCTCCTCGTTCTCGGCCTGGAACTTCTCGCGCGAGTCTTGCTCACGACCGAACACCTTCACGAGCGCGTGCCCGGAGAACGACTCCTCCACACGGGCGTTCAGGCGCCCGACCTTGCGCCACTGCGTGCCGAACGCCTTCTGGGAGCGCGGGCCGATGACACCGAAGATGACCGCCATCAGCGGGAGCGAGACGAGCGCGACGATCGCGAGCTGCCACGAGATGGAGAACATCATGATCAGCACACCGAGCACGGTGAGCACAGAGGTCACCACACCGGAGAGCGACTGCTGCATGGTCTGCGTGATGTTGTCGATGTCGTTCGTGACCCGCGAGATGAGCTCGCCCCGCTGCACCCGGTCGAAGTACGACAGCGGGAGGCGGTTGATCTTCGACTCGACCGATTCGCGCAGCCGCCACATCGTCCGCACCATGATGACGTTGATGACGTAGCCCTGGATCCAGTTCAGGAAGGACGACGCGATGTAGATGGCCAGCACCGCGACGGTCACCATCCGGAGGGCGTCGAAGTCGACGCCCGCGCCCACGGTGAACCCGTCCATGGCCGCGACCATGTTCGCCAGATCGTTCTGCCCTGCGCTCCGGAGCGCCTCGACGACCGTCGCCTGCGACGTCCCCGGCGGGAACTGCCCGCCGAGGGCGGTCGAAGCGACGCCCTCGAAGATGATGTTCGTGGCCTCACCCAGCACCTTCGGTGCGATGACGGCGAGCACGACACCGAGTGCGCCCAGGATGGACACGAACACGAAGGCGACCGCATGCGGACGCAGCAGCCCGATCATGCGACCGAAGCTGCGGCCGAAATCATCGGCCTTCCCGGGCGCGACGCTGTCCCAGTCGCCGGAGGTGCGCCGTGCCTGCTCGGCGAGCTCCTGCTCGCGGCGCTCCTCCTCGGTGAGTTCCTCGGGTGCGGTGCTCATGCGTCCACCCCCAGCTGCGACTCGACGATCTCGCGGTAGGTGGCGCTGCGCTCCAGCAGCTGCTCGTGCGTCCCGTCGGCGATCATGCGGCCGTCCTCGAGCACGAGGATGCGGTCGGCATCGGTGATCGTCGACACGCGCTGTGCGACGACGATCTTCGTCACGTCGGGCAGCTCGCGCCACAGCGCGTGCCGCAGGCGCGCATCCGTGGCGAGGTCGAGCGCGGAGAACGAGTCGTCGAACAGCAGCACCTGCGGGCGGTGCACGATTGCCCGCGCGATCGCCAGGCGCTGGCGCTGCCCGCCCGACACGTTCGTCCCGCCCTGGGCGATGGGCGCCGCCAGCCCGCCCTCCATCTCGGCGACGAAATCCGCGCCCTGCGCGATCTCCAGCGCGTGCCAGAGCTCCTCGTCGGTGGCCTCCTCACGGCCGAACCGAAGGTTCGACGCCACGGTGCCCGAGAAGAGGTACGCACGCTGCGGCACCAGCCCGATGCCCCGCCAGAGCGCCGCCAGGTCGGCCTGCCGCACGTCGACACCGCCGACCTCCACCGCGCCGCCGGTGACGTCGAACAACCGCGGGATGAGCGAGAGGAGGGTCGTCTTGCCCGAACCGGTGGAGCCGACGATCGCGACGGTCTGGCCCGGCTCGGCGACGAAGGAGATGCCGCGGAGCACGGGCTCGTCCGCGCCCGGGTAGGCGAACTCCGCCTCGCGCATCTCCACGCGGCCGGGCTCGGGGAACCGGGTGACAGGCTCGGCCGGCAGGTGGAGCGTCGACTCGCTCGCCAGCACCTCGCCGATCCGCTCGGCCGACACCGCCGCACGCGGGATCATCACGGTCATGAAGCTCGCCATCAGCACGCCCATGAGGATCTGGGTGACGTACTGCATGAAGGCGAACAGTGTGCCGATCTCGACGGTGCCCTCGTCGACCTGGATGCCGCCGAACCAGATGACCCCGACGATCGTGACGTCCAGGACGAGCATCGCGATCGGGAAGAGCAGGACGAACAGCGATCCCACCTTGCGGCCGACGACCATGATGTCGGTGTTGGCGACGGCGAAGCGGTCCTCCTCGATGCGTTCGCGGACGAACGCCCGCACGACGCGCACGCCCGTGAGCTGCTCGCGCATGATGCGGTTGACCGCATCCAGCTTCCGCTGGAAGCTGCGGAAGAGCGGCACCATGCGGCTGATGATGAGGATCGCGATCACGAGGAGGAGCGGGACCGACACCCCGATCAGCCAGCTCAGGCCGACATCCTGCTGCAGCGCCATGATCACGCCGCCGATGGCCAGGAGCGGCGCGGTCACGAGGAGGGTGGCGCCCGTCATCGCGAGCATCTGCACCTGCTGCACGTCGTTGGTGTTGCGGGTGATGAGCGACCCCGGCCCGAATGCGGAGACCTCACGCTCGGAGAACGCGCTGACCTTCTCGTAGACGTCGCGGCGGATGTCGCGCCCCGCCGCCATGGCGGCGCGGGCGGCGAAGTAGGTCGCGATGATCGACGCGGTGATCTGCCCGAGCGAGATCACGAGCATGAGCGTGCCGGTGGACCAGATGTATGCGGTGTCGCCCCGGGCGACCCCGTTGTCGATGATGTCCGCGTTCAGTCGCGGCAGGTACAGCGAGGCGACCGCAGCCGCCACCTGGAACAGCAGGACGGCGAGCAGCCACCAGCGATAGGGCGCGAGGAACCGGAAGAGAAGTTTGCCGAGCACGGGGGTCTCCAAGAATCCGCCGGCGCAGACCGTACGCCGTGACCTGAGCACGTTAGCGCACCCTTCCGACTTCGGGCAGTGCCACGACGCGCGAGCGCGTGCCCGGTGGGGCTTTCGGTCCGGATGCGCACGCTGGCATCCTTTCCGCGGGGAGGTATGCCATGCGCGACTGCGTCATCGCGGGCGGGGGCCCTGCGGGGATGGTGCTGGGGTATCTGCTGGCCCGTGCGGGTCTGCGGGTCACCGTGCTCGAGAAGCACGCCGACTTCCTGCGCGACTTCCGCGGGGACACGATCCACCCGTCCACCCTCACGCTGCTGCGCGAGCTGGGGCTGCTCGAGCGCTTCCTCCGGCTGCCGCTCACGCGCATCGACGCCCTCGACGTCGTCGTCGACGGCAGCCGCCTCACGATGGTCGACTTCCGCACACTGCCGGGGCCGGAGGACTTCCTCGTCCTCGCCCCGCAGTGGGAGTTCCTCGACTTCCTCGCGACGGAGGCGGCCACGTTCCCCGGCTTGGACCTCAGGATGCAGACCACCGCCACCGCACTCCTCCGCGAGCACGGGCGCGTGGTGGGGGTCCGGACGACCGGGCCGGACGGCGACGGCGAGGTGCGGGCGCGACTCACGGTGGCTGCCGACGGTCGTCGCTCCGCCCTCCGCGACGACATGGGCGGCGCTCCGGTCGAGTACGGCGTGCCGATCGACCTGCTGTGGTTCCGGCTGGCGAAGGGCGACGTGTCGACACCCCCGACGCTCGCGTACCTCACGCCCAACGGCATGGTGCTCACGATCGACCGCGGCGATTACTACCAGGCGGGCGCCGTGGTGCCGAAAGGCTCGTTCGAGCAGATCAGGGCGACCGGGCTCCCGTCCTTCCGCGAACGGATCGCCCG
>JAEZSU010000258.1 GCA_023421635.1 Actinomycetes bacterium
GCGCAGGATGATGCCGAAGATCCAGTTGATCAGGGTGATGACCAGTGCCGCCACGACGCCCAGCCAGAACCCCTCGACCCGCAGGCCCCAGTCCCAGAAGCTCGTGATCCACGCCGTCAGCCACAGCAGGAACCCGTTCACGATGAGCGAGAACAGGCCGAGCGTGAGGATGTACAGCGGGAAGGTGAGCACCTTCAGCACCGTGCCGACCACGGTGTTCACCAGGGCGAAGATCGCGGCGACCGCGAGGAGCGACAGCACCAGCTGCAGCGTCTCCCCGGGGGCGAAGGCGATGATGCCGACCCCCAGCGGCAGCAGGGTGACGACCCAGATCGCGAAGGCGTTGACGACCACTCGGATGACGAATCGCATGGCGTCAGTGTGGCACGGCCGGCGGTGGCACCGCGCGACCTGGCTCCTAGACTCGACGGGTGACCGAGCCGATCCCCGTCCGCATCCGTCCCGAGATCGCCGCGCTGCCCACGTACAAGCAGGGCAAGCAGGCCGGTGCCGACGCGTTCAAACTCTCCAGCAACGAGAACCCCTTCGACCCGCTGCCGCACGTGGTCGATGCGCTCCGATCGCAGGTCGCGGCGAACCGCTACCCGGACGCGAGCGCCGCACGGCTCGCCGCCCGCCTCGCCGAGCGGTACGGCGTGGCGCCGGAAGAGGTGCACGTCGCCGCCGGCAGCGTGTCGATCCTCTACCAGCTCGTGCAGGCGGCGGCCGGCCCCGGCGACGAGGTCATCTACGGCTGGCGCTCGTTCGAGGCCTACCCGCTGCTGTCGGTGGTCGCAGGGGCCACCCGGGTCGAGGTGCCGCTCACCGCGCACGGCCGGCACGACCTGCCCGCGATGGCGGCCGCGGTCACCGACCGTACCCGCGTCATCATCGTGTGCAGCCCGAACAACCCGACCGGCCCGGTGGTCACGCAGGCCGAGTTCGACGAGTTCGTCGCCCTCGTGCCCTCCGACGTGCTCATCGTGCTCGACGAGGCGTACGCCGAGTTCGTGACCCGCGAGGACGCGGTCGACGGGCTGCGCGAACTCGGGGTGATCCGCCCCAACGTGGTGGCGCTGCGCACCTTCTCCAAGGCGTACGGGCTGGCGGGCCTGCGCATCGGCTACGCCGTCGGGCACCGCCGCGTGCTGGACGCCGCGCGGGCCACCACCATCCCGCTCTCGGTCACCGCGACCGCCGAGACCGCCGCGCTCGCCAGCCTGGATGCCGAAGCCGAGCTGCTCGACCGGGTGCACGCCATCGCCGAGCGCCGTGACCGCCTCGCCGAGGCGCTGCGGGAGGCCGGCTGGGCGGTCCCGGAGGCGCAGGGCAACTTCGTCTGGCTGCCCACCGGCGCCGAGACGGCGGCCGCGGCGGCGGCGTTCGACGCCGGCGGGATCATCGTCCGCGCCTTCCCGGGCGACGGGCTGCGGATCTCCGTGGGCGAGGAGGAGTCTGTAGAGAAGGTCACACGGATCGCGGCATCCGTTGTCGAGACCCTTCCAGAGCGGCATCCGGGGCGGCGGCTACGGTAGGAACCGTGACCCCAGCCGACACGACGAACCTCGTGCCCGCCGACGGCCCGGACCTCGTCCGGGTGCTGGCCGCGGACGGATCGTTCGCCCCCACGCCGGCGGCGGAGCCGTACCTCGACCTCATCGCCGGACTCGGCGACGCGGACCTCGAGACCTTCTACCGCGACATGGCCGTGATCCGGGCGTTCGACCGGCAGGCGACCAACCTGCAGCGGCAGGGTCACCTGGCGCTGTGGCCGCCGAGCCTGGGCCAGGAGGCGGCGCAGGTGGGCTCGGCCCGCGCAGCGCGCGCGCAGGACCACATCTTCCCCTCGTACCGCGAACACGTCGTGTGCCGCATCCGGGGCGTCGATCTGCTCGACATCATCCGGGTGATGCGCGGGCTCACCCACGGCGGGTGGGACCCGTTCGACCCGAAGCACGGCAACACGCACATCTACACGCTCGTGCTGGGGTCGCAGACCCTGCACGCCACCGGGTTCGCGATGGGCCTCGCCTTCGACGGCAAGAGCGGCTCGGGCGACCTCGACCGCGACGAGGCCGTCATCGTCTACTACGGCGACGGCGCCTCCAGCCAGGGCGACGTGCACGAGTCGATGGTGTTCGCCGCGAGCTTCAACACCCCCGAGGTGTTCTTCCTGCAGAACAACCAGTGGGCCATCTCGGTGCCGGTGCGCACGCAGTCCCCGGCCCCGCTGCACGCTCGTGCCGCCGGGTACGGGATGCCCAGCATCCAGGTCGACGGCAACGACGTGCTCGCGAGCTACGCGGTGACCAAGCGCGCACTCGACGAGGCGCGCTCCGGCGCCGGTCCCCGCGCGATCGAGGCGATGACCTACCGGATGGGCGCGCACACCACGAGCGACGACCCCACGAAGTACCGCACCGGCGACGAGGAGGCGGCGTGGGAGCGGCGCGACCCGATCGCCCGCATGCACGCGTACCTGCGCTCCCGCGGCGCGAGCGACGCGTTCTTCGCCGACGTGGATGCGGAGGCCGCCGCCTTCGCCGAAGACGTGCGCGTGCGCACGGTCGCGCTCGGCGGACTCGAGGCGGACGGCATGTTCGCCCACGTGTACAGCGAACCCCACCCCCTCATGGAGCAGCAGCGCGCCTGGCTCGCCGAGTACGAGGCGTCGTTCGGGGAGGGCGAGGCATGACCGACACCACCACCATGCCGATGAGCAAGGCCCTCAACGCGGGCCTGCGCGCCGCGATGGAACGCGACGACCACGTGCTGCTCATGGGCGAGGACATCGGCCCGCTCGGCGGCGTCTTCCGCATCACCGAGGGGCTGCAGGCTGACTTCGGCCCGCAGCGGGTCATCGACACCCCCCTGGCGGAGTCGGGCATCGTCGGCACCGCCATCGGCCTGGCGATGGCCGGGTTCCGCCCGGTGTGCGAGATCCAGTTCGACGGCTTCGTGTACCCGGCGTTCGACCAGATCACCAGCCAGCTCGCGAAGATCACGAACCGGCACGAGGGCGCCCTGCGCATGCCGGTGGTCATCCGCATCCCCTACGGCGGGCACATCGGCGCGATCGAGCACCACCAGGAGAGCCCCGAGGCGTACTTCACGCACACCGCGGGGCTGCGGGTCGTGAGCCCGTCCACCCCGAACGACGCCTATTGGATGATCCAGGACGCGATCACCTCGGACGACCCGGTGATCTTCCTCGAGCCGAAGAGCCGCTACTGGCCCAAGGGCGAGGTCGACCTGTCGGAGCGTGCGCTGCCGCTGCACGCCTCCCGCATCGTCCGCCGCGGCACCGATGTGACCCTCGTCGGTCACGGCGCCATGGTCGCGACGCTGCTGCAGGCCGCCGCGCTCGCCGAGTCCGAGGGGATCTCGGCCGAGGTCGTCGACCTGCGGTCGCTGTCGCCGGTCGACTACGGGCCCATCCTCGACTCGGTGCGCCGCACCGGCCGGATGGTCTACGCGCAGGAGGCGCCCGGGTTCACCTCCCTCGGCTCCGAGATCGCGGCGACCGTCGCGGAGCAGGCGTTCTACGCGCTCGAGGCTCCCGTCCTCCGGGTGTCCGGGTTCGACACCCCCTTCCCGCCCGCGAAGCTCGAGGGCCTGTACCTCCCGGATGCCGACCGCATCCTCGAGGCCGTCGACCGCGCCCTGGCCTACTGACCCCCACCCCTGACCGCGAGATGGAGACTGGACGCCGAGATCGCGGGGAAACCCCACGGGCTCGGAGCGCAGCACCCATCTCGCGGACCGGGACGGCGAAAGGAACACGATGAGCAGCCAGACCTTCCACCTGCCGGACGTCGGCGAGGGCCTCACCGAGGCCGAGATCGTGCAGTGGCGCGTGGCCGCCGGTGACACCGTCGCGGTCAACGACGTGCTCGTCGAGATCGAGACCGCCAAGTCGCTCGTCGAACTGCCCTCGCCGTTCTCGGGCACCGTCGGCGAGCTCCTCGTGCCCGAGGGGACGACGGTCGAGGTCGGCGCCCCCATCATCACCATCGCGACGACCTCGGGCACCGCGGCCGACGAGGCGCCGCTGCCTGCCGACCACCCGCACGCGGAGGGATCGGGCTCGGTGCTCGTGGGCTACGGCGCGGCCGGCGAGGTGGCCTCGCGCCGACGGAAGCCCGCGCAGCGACCCGCCGTCACCGCCGCGGGCGTGATAGCCAAGCCCCCGATCCGCAAGCTCGCCCGCGACCTCGGGGTGGAGCTGTCCGCCGTGACGCCCACGGGCGAGGGCGGCGAGGTCACCCGCGACGACGTCGTCCGTCACGCGTCGCAGGCGTCCGTGTTCCGCAACATCGAGACCCCGGAATGGCCCGAGGTGCGCGAGGAGCGCATCCCCGTCGCCCCCGAGGTCGCCGCATCCGCCGTCGCGCCACCCATCCAGGCGGCATCCACCTCGCCCCGCGTCGCCGTCGCCCCCGCCGGGGAGCGCGAGGAGGCGATCCCGGTCAAGGGCGTGCGCAAGGCCACCTCGAGCGCCATGGTCCGCTCGGCCTACACCGCGCCGCACGTGTCGGTGTGGACCGACGTCGACGCCACCCGAACGATGGAGCTCGTCAAACGGCTGAAGAGCTCGCCCGACTTCGCCGACGTGAAGGTGTCGCCGCTGCTCATCGTGGCGCGGGCGGTCATGTGGGCCGTGCGCCGCACGCCCATGGTCAACGCCGCATGGATCGACCTCGAGGACGGCAGCGCCGAGATCCGGGTGCGCCACTTCGTGAACCTCGGCATCGCGGCCGCGACCCCGCGGGGCCTGCTCGTGCCGAACATCAAGGACGCGCAGAACCTCAACATGCGCGAACTCGCCCACGCGCTGCAGAACCTCACCGCCACCGCGCGCGAGGGCCGCACGCCCCCGGCCGATCAGCAGGGCGGCACGATCACGATCACGAACATCGGCGTCTTCGGGATGGATGCGGGCACGCCCATCATCAACCCCGGCGAGTCCGGCATCATCGCGATGGGCGCGATCCGGCAGAAGCCGTGGGTCGTCGACGGCGAGGTCCGCCCCCGCTGGGTCACCACGGTCTCGGGCTCGTTCGACCACCGCGTGATCGACGGCGACGGCATGAGCCGGTTCGTCGCCGACGTCGCCTCCGTGCTGGAGGAGCCCGCGCTGCTGCTCGACTGAGCCCGTCGCCTCGACTGCTCCACGCCGGGGCCGGCCGGGACCACTTCCGTCCACCCGTTGCCGTCGTCGTGTCTCGTGGTTGACTGCGCCGCATGACCTTCGCCGTCGACTCCGTGCATTCACCCAAGCCCGAGCACCGGGAAGCGGTGCTCGACTCGATGCGGCGCTCCAGTCGGGTCGCTCGCCGACAGGCGGGGCTGGAGTGGACGGGCGTCGTGGACGACGCGAGCGGCCGGTTCGTCGGCATCGCCGTGTGGGAGTCGGAGGAGGCCGCCGTGGCGGCCCGACCGGCGCTGATGGCCGAGGTCGGCGACGACCCGTTCACCACCTGGGATGAGCGACCGATCGAAGGCTTCCGAGGCGAGGTCCACTGAGCCGACACGGATTTGAGAATCATTATCACTAATGCGTAGGGTGATGGGCATGCCGCCGATCCGTCGCCTGTCCGCCGTGTCCGTCCTCGCCGCCGCGCTCGTCGTGAGCGGATGCGCCGGCACCACCGCCGCATCCGACGACGACGCCTTCACGCTCGTCACCTCGACCACCGTGTACGCGCAGATCGCCAGCGAGATCGCGGGGGATGCGGCGACCGTGACGCCGATCATCGCCTCCGCCGCCCGCGACCCGCACGACTACGAGTCCACCGCCGCGGACCAGCTCACCGTCGCCTCCGCCGACCTGCTCATCGTCAACGGCGGCGGCTACGACGCGTTCGTCGACACCCTCATCGACGCCACCGGCACGACGGCGCCGGTCCTCGTCGCGGTCGACGCCTCGGCACACGCGGCAGACGATGCGCACGCCGAGGACGAGGCACACGACGACCACGCCGAGGACGAGGAACACGACGACCACGCCGAGGACGACGCGCACGCCGGCCACGACCACAGCGTGAACGAGCACGTCTGGTACGACCCGGACGCGATGGCCGCGTTCGCGGCCGTCATCGCCGATGAACTCACCGAGCTGCTCCCGGCGTCGGCCGACACGTTCGAGGCGAACCTCGACGCCTTCACCGCGGGCATCGCCGAGCTCGAGGCGTCACTCGCCGACATCGCCGCCGCGCACGCGGGCACCGAGGTGCTCGCCACCGAACCCGTCGGCGGCTACCTGCTCGAGGCGGCCGGACTGGACGACATCACGCCCACGAGCTTCAGCGAGGCGGTGGAGGAGGGGCAGGACGTCCCGCCGGCCGTCCTGCTCGACGTGCTGTCGCTCGTCGGCGACGGGCGCGTGCACCTGGTCGTCGCGAACGCGCAGACCGGGGGCGCCGAGACGACCGAGGTCATCACCGCGGCAGAGGGCGCCGGCATCCCGGTCGTGGAATTCACGGAGTCGCTGCCCGACGGGCTGACCTATCTTGAATGGATGGGACGGAACGTGGCGGATCTCGCCGGGGCACTCGGGTGACGGAGGCCCCCTCGCCGCTGCGCATCAGCAATGCGGCCCTCCGCCGTGACGGGCGCGAGGTGTGGAGCGGACTCGACCTCGAGGTGCGACCCGGCGAGCTCATCGCCGTGCTCGGCCCGAGCGGGGCGGGTAAGACGACGCTGCTGCGTGCCGTCCTCGGCCTCGAGCGGCTCAGCGCCGGCAG
>JAEZSU010000286.1 GCA_023421635.1 Actinomycetes bacterium
CGGGCGACGTACAGGAGTGCGTAGTCGGTCGCGGCGCCGATGACGAGGATGAAGAGGATGCCCTGGACCTGGCCGTTGAGCACGACGATGCCGGCCTTGGCGAGCCACCACACCGTGAGCAGGGCGACGCAGAGCGCGAACACCGAGGTCATCAGGACGAGCAGCGGGAGCAGCGGCGACCGGTAGACGATCACCAGGATGATGAACACGGCCAGCAGTGCGACGCCCAGAAGGAGCCCGTCGATGCCGGTGAAGCCCTCGACGAGATCGGCGCTGAAGCCGGCGGGACCGGTGACCCAGGAGTCGAAGCCGGCAGGCAGCTCGTCCGCGAGCACGGCACGCAGTTCTTCGACGACGTCGCCGATCTCGGCGGACGCATCGATCGGAACGATGATCTGCACGGCCTCGCCGTCCTCCGACGGCACCGGCGGCGAGATCTCGTCCCCGACGCCCTCGACCTCCACGAGACGGTCGGCGACACCCTGCAGCTCGGTCAGCTGCTCCTGGGTGAGCTCGCCGTCACCAGTGATCACCGCGATCGCGGGGATGAACTCTCCGCCGGCGAAGTCGGGCAGGAGGTCCTGCACCTGCGTGGCGTCGGCGCTGCTCGGGAGGTAGGCCGAGGCGTCGTTCGTCGACACCTCGCTCACCTTGCCGAAGTACGGGCCGCCGATCCCTCCGCCCACGAGCCAGATGAGCACCAGCAGCACGGGAATCCCGATGCGCAGCCACCGCGTGGGCTGCCGGTCGAGAGATCGTAGGTTCTTCATGTAGATAGCTTATCTAGCAATCTTCGATTTTGCGAAACCCCTAGGGTGAGAGTTCATGACCGTCGTGATCGTCGCACTCGCGGGCGCCCTCGTCTACGGATCGGCCGACTTCCTCGGCGGGCTCGCCGCGCGCCGCTGGAGCCCGCTGACCGCGACAGCGGCGGCCGTGGCGGCGGGACTGGTCGCGCTCCTGCTGGCCGCGCCGCTCATCGGCTTCACATGGGTGCCGGCGGATCTCGCCTGGGGTGCCGCCTCGGGCGTGTTCGGCGTGCTGGGGCTGCTGCTCCTCTACGGGTGCCTGGCGATCGGCCCGATGAGCATCCTCTCCCCCCTCACCGCCGTCGTGTCCGCGATCGCGCCCATGCTGTGGGGGCTCACGGTCGGCGGGGAGTCGCTCGGGGCCTTCGGCATCGCCGGACTGCTCGTCGCGATCGTGGCGGTCGTCCTCGTCGGGTTCGTGCCCGAACAGGGCGCGGTGCGCCCGAGCCTCCGGGGCGTCCTGATGGCGGTCGGGGCGGGCGGCGCGATCGGCGGCCTGCTCATCTGCCTGGACCAGACGGGCCCGGAGAGCGGGGTGACGCCGCTCGTCGCCGGTCGCACCGTGAACCTCGCGATCATCCTGGTGCTGGTCGCGGTGGCGCTGCGGCGGGGCCGGGCGGCGGGCCGTGTCTTCGCGGACCGTCGCGGGTGGTGGCTGGCGATCGGGTGCGGATTGCTGGACACCACCGCGAACGCGATGCTGCTGATCTCGCTACGACTGGGCGACCTGTCGGTGGTCTCCGCGCTGACCGCGCTGTACCCCGCCGGCACGATCCTGCTGGCGGCGGTCGTGCTGCGCGAACGCATCGCGCCGGTGCAGTGGGCGGGACTGGTGCTCGCCGTGGCCGCGGGCGCGCTCCTCGGCGCGGCCTGAGCCGCATCCGCGTCCGCACCCGGAAACGACGGAAGGGCCCCGGAACGGGACCCTTCCACCTGCTGGAGCCACCTAAGGGAATCGAACCCTTGACCTATTCATTACGAGTGAATCGCTCTGCCGTCTGAGCTAAGGTGGCGCGCTTCGCCTGCGCGATGCACGATCACCGATCTTACATGGTCGCGAGGGTGCCCGCGAACGCGGGGGTCACTCGCAGCGCAGTCCGTCGCTCGGAACCGTGCCCGCGAGGAGGTACGCCTCGATAGCCGAATCCACGCACGTGTCACCCTTGTTGTAGCCGGTGTGCCCCTCCCCCACGCGGGTCACCAGGACGCCCGAGCTGAGCTGGTCGGCGAGCGCGACCGACCACTCGTACGGGGTGGCGGGGTCGCCGGTGGTCCCGAGGACCACGATCGGCGCCGCCCCCTCCGCAGTGATCGGCTCACGCACCCCCGTCGGCGGGTACGGCCAGGCCGCGCACCCGTCGACGTCGGAGTCCCAGTAGGGCGCGACGACAGGGGCCTGCGCCGCGATCAGCGCGGATGCCGCATCCTCCTCCGCGTCGGACTCCGCCGGGTAGTCCATGCAGTTGTAGGCCGTGAACGCCTCGGTGGAGTTGTCGAGGTAGCGCCCGCCGGAGCGGTTGTAGTAGAAGTCGGCGAGCTGGAAGGCGACCCCCGGGTCGCCGTCGGCCACGTCGCCCAGCGCCGCGGTGAGGTACGGCCAGCTGCTCTCCGAGTAGAGGGCCGCGATGATGCCGGTGAGCAGGGCGTCCGCGCCCAGCATCCGCCCGTCGGCGTTGCGCAACGGCGCACTGTCGACCTGCGCAAGCATCTGCGCGAGTTGGCTCATCGCCGCGTCGACGCCGCCGGTGAAGGGGCAGTCGTCGTCGGCGAGGCAACTGGCCATGTAGGTGCGCAGGGAGTTCTCGAACCCGATCGCCTGCGCGGCCGAGACGCCGCTCTCCGGCACCGCGGGGTCGATCGCGCCATCGAGGACGAGTCGCCCGACGCGCTCCGGGAAGAGCTGGGCGTAGGTGGCGCCGAGGAAGGTGCCGTACGAGTACCCGAGGTAGTTGAGCGTGTCATCCCCGAGGACCCCGCGCAGCAGATCGAGGTCGCGCGCGGCCTGCTCGGTGGTGATGTACGCCAGGATGCCGCCGGAGTTGGCCTCGCAGGCGCCGGCGAAGTCCGCGGCCTCCGCCGTGAGCGCGTCGTTCCACTCCGCCGACCCCCGCGTGCCGGGCGGGATGTCGAAGAGGTAGGCGTCCATCTGCGCCGCGTCGTAGCACCGCACCGCGGTCGACTGCCCCACCCCGCGCGGGTCGAAGCCGATCACGTCGTAGGACTCGGGCAGCACATCGCCCACCGCGAACTCGAGCGAGTCGCGGATGAGGTCGACGCCGCTCGCGCCCGGACCGCCGGGGTTCGTCAGGAGCGACCCGATCGCCTCGCCGGCCGTCGCCCGGTGGCGGACGACGGCCAGGTCGATGTCGCCGCGGTCGGGCTCGGCCCAGTCCAGCGGCGCACGCACCGTCGTGCAGTCGAACCCGTCGCCGCAGTCCTTCCAGGTCAGCTCCTGCTCGTAGTACGGCAGCAGCTCCTCCGGGATGCCGTCGGTCGCGGCCGGGCGGCTGGTGCTGCTCGTGCGGGGGTCTGGGATCAGCTCGAACAGGCACCCGGTGAGGGTGAGCGACGCGGCCACCAGTCCCGCCGTCACGGCGAGGATGCGGGCGGAACGGCGGGTGGTGGCGGAGGTCATGGCGTCCTTCCGGTGGCGACCGAGATGAGCAGGCTCTCCAGCGCGAGCACGGGGGCCACGTTCCGCTCGAGGTTGCGGCGGGTGAGCGCGAGCTGATCGAGTACGGCGATGGTCCGCTCGGCCGTCCAGGTCTCGGCGAGCGCGGTGAGCTCCGGGGCGAGCTCCTCGTTGATGAGGCCGTCGGCACGGCCGAACTGCAGCATGACCACGTCACGGAAGAGCGACTGCAGGTCGGTGAGCACGCGGTCGATGCCGTCGCGCAGGCTCCGGGTGGCCCGGCGCTTCTGCTCGTCGGCGAGCGCGTTCAGCTGCGATCGCACCGCGGGCGGCACGGCGG
>JAEZSU010000288.1 GCA_023421635.1 Actinomycetes bacterium
GTGCACACCACCGCGCCGAGCTCCATCAGCGCCGCGTTCAGCACGGCGGCCTCGGCGCGGTCCTCGGGCAGGAGCGCGGCCATGTCGTCGAGGTCGCGGCGCGCGGGCGGCCCAGGCTGCGACCGGCCCGCCACCGCGCGGGCGATCACGCGCCGGGTGTTCGTGTCGACGACCGGATGCCGGTCCCCGTACGCGAAGACCGCGACCGCGCGGGCCGTGTAGTCGCCGATCCCGGTCAGCGCGAGGAGCGCCGGCACGTCCCGCGGCACCACCCCGTCGTGCCGGTCGCGGATCTCGGTCGCCGCACGGTGGAGCCACAGCGCCCGGCGCGGGTAGCCGAGGTTCGCCCACCGCCGCACCGCGTCCGCGGGCGGTGCGGCGGCGAGGTCCGCCGGGGTGGGCCAGGCCGTGAGCCACTCCTCGAGGCGCGGGATCACGCGGGAGACCTGCGTCTGCTGCAGCATGAACTCGCTCACGAGCACGCCCCAGGCCCCGAATCCGGGCGCACGCCACGGCAGCGGGCGGGCGTTGGCGCGGAACCAGTCGTTCACGGCGGGCACGTCGAGGGCGTCGGGCACCGATCCAGCGTAGGCGCAGCCCGTAGGCTGGAAGGCATGCCCGAATCCTCCCCGACCGGCGTGCTCCTCGTGGACAAGCCGGGCGGCGTCACGAGCCATGACGTCGTCGCGCGCGCCCGCCGGGCCCTCGGCACCCGCAAGATCGGGCACGCCGGCACGCTCGACCCGATGGCCACCGGCCTGCTCATCCTGGGCGTCGGCCCTGCGACGAGGCTCCTCACCTTCATCGTCGGGCTCGACAAGACCTACCTCGCCACCGTCCGGCTCGGTGCCGCGACCACCACCGACGATGCGGAGGGGGAGGTCACCGCCACCGCGGACCCCGCCTCCCTCGCCGCGGTGACGGACGCCGCGATCGCCGCCGGCATCGAACGCCTCACCGGCACCATCGACCAGGTGCCGAGCACGGTGTCGGCCATCAAGGTCGACGGCCGGCGTGCGTACGACCTCGCGCGGGCGGGGGAGGAGGTCGAGCTGAAGGCACGCACGGTGACGGTCAGCAGGTTCGAGGTGCTCGCCCAGCGCCGCACCGCCGACGCGATCGAGCTCGACGTCGTCGTCGACTGCTCCAGCGGCACCTACATCCGCGCCCTCGCACGCGACCTCGGAGCAGGTCTCGGCGTCGGCGGGCACCTCACGGCGCTCCGTCGCACCCGCATCGGCGCGTTCGACGTCGAGAACGCCTGCAGCGTGCCCGACATCGCCCCCGCCGCGCTCCGCCCGCCCGCCGACGTCGCAGCCCTCGTGCTGCCCGTGCTGCGGGTGGATGCGGCGCAGGCCCGCGACCTGCGGCACGGCAAGCGCCTGCCCGGGCTCGCCGACACCCTGCCGGGCCAGCGGGCCGCGGCGATCGACCCGGACGGCGCCCTGGTGGGTGTCGTCGAACGGCGCGGCGCCGACGTCCGCAGCGCCATGAACATGCCGGAGGAACACGTCTCATGATCTTGTGGTTCACGCTCGTCCAGGTGGGCATCGCCGCGGTCGGCGGCCTGCTGTGCATCGTGCTCGGCCTCGCCGGGCGCCGGCCCAGCGACCTGACGGTGGGCGTCCTGGCGCTGCTGGAGGTCCTGCTCATCGCGCAAGCCGTGATCGCCATCATCGCGCCGATGGCGGGCAACCCGCCCACCGGCAACCCGCTCGAGTTCTGGGTGTACCTCATCGGCGCGCTGCTCGTGCCGCCCGCCGGCATCGCGTGGGCGCTGCTGGAGCGCAGCCGCTGGAGCACCGTGGTGCTCGGCGTCGCCGCGCTCGCGGTCGCCGTCATGGTATGGCGCATGGAGGTCATCTGGACGGTGCAGCTGGCCTGATCGGCCGGAACTAGGATTGGACCCGTCATGACCACCGCACCCAGCCGCCGCATCACCGGCGTCGCCCGCGTCCTCATCGTCGTGTACGGCGTCATGGCGCTCGCCGCCACGGGGCGCTCGTTCGTGCAGCTCGTCGGCGAGTTCGACCAGGCGCCGCTGGCCTACAGCCTGTCGGCCGCATCCGCCGTGGTGTACATCGTCGCGACGCTCGCGCTCATCTTCTCCCGCTCCTCCACCTGGTACGTGATCGCCTGGGTGGCGGTGCTGTTCGAACTGGCCGGCGTGCTCGTCGTCGGGACGCTCAGCATCGTGCTGCCGGACCTGTTCCAGCATCCGACCGTCTGGTCGCTGTACGGCAACGGGTATCTGTTCGTCCCGCTCGTGCTGCCGGTGTTCGGTCTGTGGTGGCTGTGGCGTCACCGTTCCGCGGCGCCCGCGCCCGCCGCCGAGCCCGCCGCCTCGCGTACGTCATGGTGACCGTCTTCCGGTCACCGGACGAGGTGCCCGAGGCGTTCGGGCCCTCGGTGGTCGCGATCGGCAAGTTCGACGGGGTGCACGCCGGGCACCGCGCGGTGATCGAACGCGCGCAGGTGGACGCCGCGTCCCGCGACGCCTCGGTGGTCGCCGTCACCTTCGACCGGAACCCGCTCGCGCTCCTGCGTCCCGAGCTGTGCCCCCCGAGCCTCATCGGGGTGACGCAGAAGGTGCGACTGCTCGCGGAGACCGGGGTCGACGCGGTGATGGTGCTCACCTTCGACCAGGCGCTCGCGGCGCTGTCGCCCGCGCAGTTCGTCGCGAACGTGCTGCGGCCGCTCCGCACCCGCTCCGTGCTCGTCGGCCGCGACTTCCGGTTCGGCGCCGGCGGGGCGGGGACGCCCGAGACCCTCGCCGAGCTCGGCCGGGACGAAGGCTTCCACGTCGAGGTGGTCGACGACGTGCGTGCCGTGGACGAGGGGCGCCGCGTCTCTTCGACCTGGATCCGCGAGCTCATGGCGGAGGGCGACGTCGAGCGCGCCGCGCGCCTGCTGGGACGGCTCCCGTCGGTGTGGGGCGAGGTCGTGCACGGGCTCAAACGCGGCCGTGAACTCGGCTATCCCACCGCGAACCTCTCACCCGCGCTGGAGGGGTTCCTCCCCGCGGACGGCGTGTACGCCGGCTGGCTCGTGGACGAGGATGCCGGCCTGCGCCCGGGCGCCCGGTACCCGGCCGCCATCAGCGTCGGCACCAACCCGACGTTCGACGACGTGCCGGTGCGGCAGGTCGAGGCGTACGTGCTCGACGAGACGCTGGACCTCTACGGCCACCACGTGGAGGTGGAGTTCGCGCACCGGGTGCGGCCGATGGTCGCATTCGACGGCGTCGAGGCGCTCATGGCTCAGATGGCCGACGACGTCGCGAACGTCCGCGCCGCCCTGACCTGACCTGCGGCTCGCCCCGCTGCATCCTGCGCCAGCTGCCACCCGAACCCGTCCACGCCCGCTTCGGGTGGCGGATGCTGCGGCTTCGCGACGCAGCATCCCGCGGCACCTGCCACCTGAACGAGGCGCCTTCGCGCTCAGGTGGCAGCGCGCCGCGGGGCGCTCAGTAGGACGAGGTGTCGATGGCGCCGGAGGACT
>JAEZSU010000359.1 GCA_023421635.1 Actinomycetes bacterium
CACCAGCTCCACGACCATGTCGCGGTGGAGCACCTGCGGATCGCGGAACGTGCGGTCCAGGGTGTTCACCGGCGCGACCGGCACGCCCGCCTCGGTGAGCACGTCGACCCACTCGTCCGCGGTGCGGGCGAGGAACGCCTCCTCCAGGAGCGGCTCGAGCACGGCGCGGTTGCGGTGCCGGTCCTTCAGCGTGAGGAAGCGCTCGTCGTCGATGAACGCCTCGCGGTCGAGGGCGCGGCACAGTGCCCGCCACATCCCCTCGGTGTTGGCGGTGACCGCGACGTCGATCCCGTCGGATGCGGTGAAGCACCGGTACGTGGGGATCGAGTCGTGCGAACGCCCCTGGGTGCCGGGGGCGACACCGGAGTGGAGGTAGTAGGCCGCCTGGTAGCTGAGGAGCGCGACCTGGCAGTCGAGCATCGAGATGTCGATGTAGTCGCCGTGGCCGGTGCGCCGGCGCTGCTCGAGCGCTGCCAGCACGCCGATCACCCCGTAGAGCCCGGCGGTCAGGTCGCCGACCGGGATGCCGGCGCGCACCGGGGTGCCGCCGCGCTCACCGGTGAGGCTCATGCCGCCCGAGTAGGCCTGCACGATCATGTCGTAGGCCGGTCGGTCCGCGTAGGGGCCGTCCTGTCCGAAACCGCTGATCGCGCACCAGATGATGTGCGGGGCGCGGGCGGAGACCGTCTCGTAGTCCAGTCCGAGTCGCTGCAGTGCGCCGGGGCGGAAGTTCTCCACCACGATGTCGCTGCGGTCGACCAGGTCGAGGACGAGTTCCTTGCCCTCGGGGGACTTCAGGTCCACGACCGCACTGCGCTTGTTCCGGTTCGTGCTCAGGTAGTAGACGCTGTCACCGTCGACGAAGTGCGGCGGCACCGTGCGGGAGTTGTCGCCGATCGGCGGCTCGATCTTCAGCACCTCGGCACCCAGATCCCCGAGGATCTGCGTCCCGAACGGCCCGGAGAGGAATCCGGTGAGATCGAGCACGCGGATGCCGGCGAGCGGGCCCGCGGGCGCTGCGGCGACGGCGGGATGCTCGGCGGTGGTCTGCGGTGCGGACATCAGATGTTCCTTCCGATCACGCGCGCCGGTCCGGCATCGGCACCGACCACTGCGGTCACGCCGAAGAAGACGTCGACGCGTCCCGGCTCCAGCGCACCGAGGTTGGCCATGTGCTCGGCGATGAGGATGCCGTTGCGCAGCAGGCGCTGGTGCACCGGCCAGTCGAAGCCCTCGGATCGGCGGTGGGCGGGCAGGTCGGGGGTGGCGGCGTCGATCCCGACGAGCTTGACCCGGTGCTCGACCAGCCAGTCCGCGGTCGCCACGCTCAGCGACGGGGCGTCACCGTACTCGGGCGTGCCGATCCTGCGGTGCCAGCCGGTGTCGATGAGGACGATGTCACCCGGTCCGGGCGCGCCGGCGGAGGCGAGCAGGTGCTCCGGCTCGACCTGGCCGCCGGCCTCGACCGCCACCCGGTAGAGCACGCCGGCACCCATGAACCGGTCCAACGGGATCTGGTCGATGGTCGGTCCGTCGACGTAGAAGTGGCTCGGGGCGTCGACATGCGTGCCGTGGTGCACGGCCATGCTCAGGTGCGTGACGTTCGCCGGGTCGGCGGGCAACTCCTCGATCTTCTTGATGACCGGGCGCGGGAACGAGGGCGAACGGGACAGGTCCTCGGTCAGCGCGTAGCTGAGGTCGGCCCAGTCCCCCGCCCCGCCGAAGCGGGCCGGGGGCACGTCGAGCCAGCCGCGGAACGGCCCGCGCAGCTCGGCCAGGGTCGCGGTCACGCCGAGGCTCCGACCAGCACGTACTTGCCCACGGCGCCGGCGGCGAACTCGTCGTACGCGCGCTGCGCGTCCTCGATCGGGTACTCCGCGGTGACCATGCTCTGCAGCGGCAACTTGCGGTCGGACGCGACCTGCGCGCACTCGATGAGCTCGGTCTTGCTGAAGGTCCGGGAGCCGATGACGGCGCGCGGTGCGAGCACCACGTCACGGTCGAAGGGGAGCTCCCAGGTACCGCCGCCGAGACCGGCGAACACGGCCGAACCCTCGAGGCGGGTCGACATCAGGGCGGCGTTGCGGCCGGGCGTCGAACCGCTCGTCTCGACGGCGCTGTCCGCACCGTAGCCGTCGGTGAGGTCGCGGACCGCGGCGACGACGTCCACCTCGGTCGGGTCGAGCACCGTCTCGGCGCCGTACTCGAGTGCCGAGGCGCGTCGTGCGGCGTCGAGGTCGGACGCGATGACCCGGGCGCCGAGGGCGGCCGCGTACATGACGGCGCTGACGCCGACCGGGCCGAGGCCGACCACGAGGATCGTCTGGCCGTCGATGGCGGGCAGTCGCTTCAGGGCGCCGTAGGCGGTGCCGGTGCCGCAGGCGAGACAGGCGCCCACGCTCGCGGAGAGGTCCTCCGGCAGCGGCACGAGGGTCTCGGCCGGCACGACCATGTACTCGGCGTGCCCACCATGGGCGTTGCCTCCGTAGCCGAGCATGGTGGCGCACAGCTGCGGACGCTGCATCTTGCAGTAGATGCAGGAGCCGCATCCGCTGTAGTGGAAGCAGATCGCGCGCATGCCGATCGGCGCCACGTCGTCGCCGACCTCCGAGCCGCGCTCGACGACGGTACCGACCGGCTCATGACCGGCGATGATCGCCTTCGTCTCGGCCGGGTTCACCGACTGGTACGCGCCGGGCACGCCCGGCCGCTTGAAGGTGTGCAGGTCGCTGCCGCAGATGCCGGAGGCGTCGATGCGGAGCACGACGTCCTTCGGCCCGGGCTCGGGCGAGGGGAAGTCGAGGATGTCGATCTTGTTGTCGCCCAGGAAGACGACACCACGCATGGTCATATCAGTGGTCTCCTTGTGTCAGCAGTCGTTCGGATCGGACGGCGCCGTCAGCGCCCGAACAGCTGCGGGTTGCCGTAGTCGTGCCACACGCTCTTGATCTCGGTGAACTCCTCGACCGCCTCGACGCCGAGTTCGCGGCCGAGACCGCTCTGCTTCTGGCCGGCGAAGGGCACGTAGTGGTGCGCGGAGCGGTAGTTGTTCACCCAGACGGTGCCGGCGCGAAGGCCGCGGATCATCCGCTGGGCGACGCCCATGTCACGGGTCCACACGCCGCTGGCAAGGCCGAAGCGGGTGTCGTTGGCGATCGCGAGCGCCTCGGCCTCGTCCTCGAACGGCAGCACGCTCGCGACCGGGCCGAAGACCTCTTCGCGCGCGATCTCGCAGGTGTTGTCGACGTCGGCGAAGACGGTCGGCTGGATGAAGAGGCCGCGGTCGAGGTCCTCCGTGCCGCCGGCGCGGTCACCGCCGGCCATCACGCGGAACCCGTCCTTCTTGCCCGACTCCAGGAAGCCCAGCACCTTCTCGAACTGGGGCAGGTTGGCGATCGGCCCGAGTTGGCTCTCGGCGTCCATCGGGTCGCCCAGGCGCAGCCGTCCGGCGACCTCCGCCAGTCGAGCGACGAACTCCTCGTAGACCGGCTTCTGCACGAGGATGCGGGAACCGGCGACGCAGGTCTGCCCGGTCGCGACGAAGATGCCGCCCGCGGCACCGTGCACGGCCTGGTCGAGGTCGGCGTCGGCGAACACGACGTTCGGCGACTTGCCGCCGAGCTCCAGCGACGTGCGGGCCAGACGACTGCCCGCCGCCGCCGCGATGCGTGCACCGGTGCCGGTCGAGCCGGTGAAGACGATCTTGTTCACGTCGGGGTGGTCGACCAGGGCTGCGCCGACGTCGCCCATACCGGTGACGACGCTCACCACGCCCTCGGGGAGACCGGCCTGCTCGCACAGCTCGACGAGCTTGATGGTCGAGACGGGGGTGAACTCGCTGGGCTTGATCACGACCGTGCAGCCGGCGGCGAGCGCCGGAAAGAGCTTGAAGCCGAGGAGGCCGAGCGGCGAGTTCCACGGCGTGATCGCGGCGACCACGCCGATCGGCTGCCGCAGCGTGTAGGTGAACATGTTCGGCAGGCCGGTCTCGATGGTCGCACCCTGCACGATCTCCGCCAGCGAAGCGGAGTAGTCGCACTGCTGCACGAACCAGTCCATGCCGCCGCGGGTCTCCCGCAGGAGCTTGCCGTTCTCGAGCGTCTGGGTCAGGGCGAGATCGTCGGCGTGCTCGGCGATGAGCCCCGCGAGGGTGCGCAGGGTCTTCGCCCGCTGGGCCGGGGTCAGCCGCGGCCAGGGGCCCTCCTCGAAGGCGCGACGCGCGGCACGGACCGCCTGGTCGACGTCCTCGACGGAGCAGATCGGCACCTCGCCCCACTCCTGCATGGAGAAGGGATCGCGGACCTTGAACGTCTCACCGGTGCCACCCTGTCGCCACGTGCCGTCGATGAGCACGTCGTAGCGGCGGTTCAGCGATTCGGGGATTCGGGACTGATACGTCGTTGTAGTCGTCTGCACGCGAACCATCTTGTGTGAGCGCGGATAGAGAGCGCTAAGTCGCCTCTCTGATCGATCGGATCACACGCGATGATGACCGCAGCGGCGCCCGGCATCCCCCGTACGCGCGCGATCACGCGGGATCCCGGGCCTGTGCCGCACCCACCGTGCAGGGGTCGCCATCACTTCGGTGAGAGCGGATCACGGTGGCGAATGAACTCCATCACAACCGCGGCCTCACAGTCCCACCGGTGCGCTCCGTACGTTTGAGCCATCCGCCCCGCCGAGTTCGCACACCGAGAGAGGTAGTCCCGCCATGTCGATGACGACAGAGGTCCGCCCCGCCGACTGGGATCCCACCGTCGCGCCCGTCACTGATGACCCGTTGGCCGCCCAGGAGCGCATGCGCACCGAGTGCCCCGCGCCCTGGACCGACAACGGCAACGGGTTCTGGAGCCTGCTCCGGTACGACGACATCGCCGCCGCGGCCATGAACGCCAAGGTGTTCTCCAGCGAGATCACCCCGCGCTTCAGCGACGGTCGCGTGCCCCCGGTCGAGGTCGACCGTCCGCAGCACACGGTGTTCCGCCGTGCGCTCACCAAGTACTTCAAGCCCGAGGCGATCGAGCGACTCGAACCGGTCGCCCACGACCTCGCGGTCAAGCTGCTCGAGCCGCTCATCGCCGCCGGCGGCGGCGCCGTG
>JAEZSU010000006.1 GCA_023421635.1 Actinomycetes bacterium
GCGGCGGCGCGTTGCGAAGGATGACGGCGGATGCGGGGGACCGGCGGGGCAGGAATACCATCGAGTGGTGAGTGCACGAGCCCCGTTCCGCGCCGACATCGTCGGCAGTTTCCTCCGTCCCGCCGAGCTGGCAGACGCCCGACGCCGATTCGCGGACGGCGAGATCGACGCCGACGCACTGCGCACGGTGGAGGATGCGGCGATCGCCGAGCTCGTCGCCGCACAGGTCGAGGCCGGGCTCCCCGTCGTCGCCGACGGCGAGTTCCGCCGCTCGTGGTGGCACTTCGACTTCTTCGGGTTCCTCGACGGCGTCGACGTCGTCGAGCTCGATCACGGCATCCAGTTCCAGGGGGTGCAGACCCGCCCCCGCGGCCTGCGCATCTCCGGGCCCATCGGCTTCCCCGCCGACCACCCCTTCCTCGCGCACTTCCGGGCGCTGCAGGAGGCCGCGGCAGGCACCGGCGCGACCGCGAAGTTCACGATCCCCGCCCCCACGGTGCTCGACTTCCGCCTCGAGCCCGAGAACATCGACCCCGCGTTCTACGCCGGCCGTGAGGCGATCGTCGACGACCTGGTGCAGACGTACCGCGACGCGATCGCCGCCTTCTACGCCGCCGGCGCCCGCTACCTGCAGTTCGACGACACCGCCTGGGCCTACCTGTGCAGCGAGACCGAGCTCGCCAAGGCCCGCGAGCGCGGTATCGACACTGACGGGATCGCCGACCGCTACTCGTCGCTGCTCAACCGCATCCTCGAGGGGAAGCCCGACGACCTCGTCGTGACCACGCACGTGTGCCGCGGCAACTTCCGCTCCACCTGGATCTCGTCCGGCGGCTACGAGCCCGTCGCGAAGCAGCTGCTGGCCGACACCGCCTACGACGGCTACTTCCTCGAGTACGACTCCGACCGCGCCGGCGGGTTCGAGCCGCTCCGGTTCCTCCCCGAGGGGGAGAAGGTCGTCGTGCTGGGGCTGGTCACCACGAAGACCGGCGAGCTGGAGGATGCGGCGGTCATCCGCGACCGCATCGCCGAGGCCGCTCAGTACGCGCCGCTCGCGCAGCTGGCACTGAGCCCGCAGTGCGGGTTCGCGTCGACCGAGGAGGGCAACGCCCTCACCGAGGACGAGCAGTGGGCGAAGATCCGGCTCGTGGTCGAGACCGCGAAGGACGTCTGGGGCGAGCCCTCCGGGCGGTGAGCGTTTCGTCTCGTCGCTTCGCTCCTCGCTCAACGAGCGGTGGGTTCTCCGGTCGTTGAGCGAGCGGAGCGAGTCGAAACGGGGTTGTGGGTTCTCCGGTCGTTGAGCGAGCGGAGCGAGTCGAAACGGGCGGTGAGCGTTTCGTCTCGTCGCTTCGCTCCTGGCTCAACGAACAAGGAGCTCCTCGCTCAACGAGCGGGGCGCTCAGGGAACGGGGTCAGGGAGCGGGGGTGCGCTGAAGGACCGCGCGGAGCGCATCGCGCAGCGCATCGCGCACACCGGGGGCGAGGCCGCCGGTGAGGGTCTCCTCGACCTCGGCCACCAACGGCCGCAAGCGGTGGCGTTCCGCCAGCCCGTGCGGAGTGAGGGTCACGGTGTTGCGCCGCGCGTCATCGGCTGAGCGGCGCCGGGCGATGAGCCCGCGCCGCTCCATCCGCGACACCAGATCGGCGATCGTCGAACGGTCGAGGTCGATCTCGTCGCACAGTTCCCGCTGACTCGCCTCGCCCACCCGGTCGAGCGTCGCGAGGATCGCATACTGCACGCTCGAGACCTCGGTCGACACGATCCGGTTCCACGCCGCGACGTGCGCCTGCTGCGCCCTGCGGATGAGATACCCGGTGTGCTTCTGCGGTTCCTGGTCGGGATCGGTCACTGCAGCACGGTATCGCGCTGCGGCAGCAGGAATCCGGCGAAGAACGCGCCGAGTTCGTCGCGCGCCGACAGCGGCAGCACGTGCGCGACGTACTGGTCCGGTCGCACCACCACGATCGCGCCCTCCTCGGCGATGCCGCGCGCCGCGAACACGTCGTCCCGCGGGTCGACCGCCCACACCTTCTCCCAGTCCTGCAGCCCGAGCGGGCCGGACCGGGGGATGAGCACCTCCGGCAGGGCGGTCACGTCGACCCCGTGGTGCGTCCCGCGGAGGATGCCGTGCACGTCGATGACCGCATCCAGGTCGGCGCCCTCCGGCCGGAACCGCTGCATGGGCGACTCCGGCGCGGTGCCCAGCCATTCCGCGAAGTCGAGGAGGCCGCCGTCGACGCCGTCGAACGCGTAGATGCGCCAGCGTCCGTCGGCCACGTGCGCGTGGCCCAGGTACTGCCGCTTCGCGTCCGCGACGCGGACGACCGGCGCCGCGTGGAACCGGGTGCCGATCCCGAACCCGGTCGCGAGCCCCTGATGCTCGGCGCCGCCGGTGAGCGCGGACGGCGGATACGTCGTCGCGAGCCCAGCGGTGTACCGCCCCTGGCGGGCGAACTCGGTGCGCAGCTCCTCCGGGGTGACGCCGCCCCGCTCGGGGTGCGCCGGGTCGAGCGTGGGCTGGGCCACGAACGCCGACCAGAACCGGTCGAAGTCGATGAGGTCCTGCGCCACCCGCTGCCGCTCCGCCGAGTAGGAGCGCAGCAGCGCCGGGTCCGATCTGCCCTCCAGCACCGCGGCGAGCTTCCATCCCAGGTTGAACGCGTCCTGCATCGACACGTTCATCCCCTGACCGGCCTTCGCCGAGTGGGTGTGGCAGGCGTCGCCCGCGATGAACACGTGCGGCAGGCGCCCCGTGGTGTCGCCGACCGGCACGTCGTCGAACGCGTCGGCGAGGCGCTGCCCCACCTCGTAGACCGACGACCAGGCGACCGACTTCACGTCGATCGTGTACGGATGCAGGATGGCGTTCGTGACCGCCGTGAGCTGCTCGACCGTGGTGCGGCGGATCTCCGCATCCCCTGCCTCCACCTCGCCGAGGTCGACGTAGCAGCGCACCATGTTGCCGCCCTCCCGGGGGATCATCATGAGCGTGCCCTTGCCGGCGGACTGGATGACGTTCTTCGTGCGCCAGTCCGGGAAGTCGGTCGTGGCGAGGATGTCCATCACGCCCCACGCGTGGTTGGCGGCGTCGCCGGTGAGCGTGCGGCCGATCGCGCGGCGCACGGCGCTGCGGGAGCCGTCGCACCCGACCACGTACGTCGCCCGCACGGTGAACTCCGTGCCCGCATCCGGCCCCGCGGTGCGGCGCAGGGTCGCCGTCACGGGCCGTTCGCCCTCGCCCACCACGAGGTCGACGAGCTCGATGCCGTAGTCGGCGGTCAGCCTGCTCGCCGACCTCGCGGCGTGCTCCAGCAGGTACTGCTGCATCCGGGCCTGGTTCACGATGACGTGCGGGAACTCGCTGAGGCCCTCCGGGGTGTCCTCGACCCACCCGGTGCGGACGATCTTCGAGCGGTCCTCCTCCGACGGCCCCCAGAACCGCACCTCGTTGACCCAGTAGGCCTCGCGGACCAGTGCGTCCGCGAGGCCGAACGCCTGGAACAGCTCGACGGGGCGGCAGGCGACGCCGGCGGCGTGCCCGAGTTCGAGCGGACTCGCGCGCCGTTCCACGATGCGGGTGTGGATGCCGGGGAACTCGGCGAGCTGGGCGGCGAGCACGGTACCCGCGGGGCCGGTGCCGACGATGAGCACGTCGACCTCAGAGGGGAAGCCGCCGGCGGCGGCGCGGGCGAGCGCTTCCGGTGCGGGCGGCTGGAGGTCCGGGTCGCCCGGGCGGTACCCGTCACGGTAGAACTGCATGCTGATCCCCCTCGATCACGGTGCCGTCGTCGGCCAGGCCCACCATATGCTCAGTACCCCAACTATTACAAGGGCCGGTCGTGCGGCACACTCGGGAGGACACCGCACGAAGGAGTGACCGTGGCCGCATCCGCCAGCGATCTGTTCGACCTCGACGACGCCTTCAGCGCCGACGAACTCGCCCTGCGCGACCGGGTGCGCGGGTTCGTGGATCGCAGCGTCCGCCCGTACATCGCCGACTGGTTCGAGTCGGCGGTCTTCCCGCGCCACCTCGTGCCCGAGCTCGCCGCGGAGGGCCTGCTCGGCATGCATCTGCACGGCCACGGATGCGCCGGGCGCAGTGCCGTGGAGTACGGCCTGGCGATGCAGGAGCTCGAGGCGGGGGACTCCGGCATCCGCACCTTCGTGTCGGTGCAGGGCTCGCTGGCGATGTCGGCGATCGCGCGGCACGGTTCCGAGTCGCAGCAGCAGGCGTGGCTGCCGCGGATGGCTGCGGGCGAGGCGATCGGCTGCTTCGCGCTGACCGAGCCGGATTCCGGATCCGACCCCGCTGCGATGCGCACCACCGCCCGGCTCGAGGGCGGCGAATGGGTGCTCGACGGCGCCAAGCGCTGGATCGGCTTGGCATCGATCGCCGACGTGGCCGTGGTGTGGGCGCGGACCCCCGAGGGCGTGCGGGGATTCCTCGTGCCGACCGGCACGCCCGGCTTCACCGCGACCCCGATCGGGCCGAAGCTCTCGATGCGGGCGTCGATCCAGTGCGACGTCGAGCTGGTGGGGGTGCGGGTGCCGGAGGATGCGGTGCTCCCCGGCGCGCAGGGATTGGCGGGGCCGTTCTCGTGCCTGACCGAGGCTCGCTACGGCATCGCGTGGGGCGCCGTGGGCGCCGCACGCGACTGCTTCGACCAGGCGCTGGCCTACGCCGGAGAGCGCACCCCGTTCGGGCGCCCCCTCGCCGGGTACCAGCTCACGCAGCGGAAGCTCGTCGACTGGGCACTGGAGATCACGAAGGCGCAGCTGCTCGCCCTGCGGCTCGGACGCATGAAGGATGCGGGCACCCTCGAGCCCCACATGATCTCGGCCGCGAAGCTGAACAACACCCGCATCGCGATCGACATCGCCCGCGACGCCAGATCGGTGCTCGGCGGCGACGGCATCACCCTGGCGTACTCACCGCTCCGCCATGCGAGCAACCTGGAGTCGGTGCGCACCTACGAGGGCACCGACGAGGTGCACACGCTCATCCTCGGGCAGCGGATCACCGGCATCCCGGCTTTCCGCGGCTGAATCCTCCCCGCCGCCCGGGTGGCGGGCGGCGGGGAGGTAGCGGGCTCACGCGCCGTCGGCCGTGGCGGGCACGTAGGGCACGCCGGCGAGGGCGGCCGCGTCGATCGCCTCCTGGTCCTTCACGTACGGCGTGCCGTGCGTGTGGAAGGTCGCGACGGTCTTCATGCCCCACGCCTGGCCCTTCGCCCGCTCGGCCTGGCTCCACTCCACGACCGGCCAGTCGGGGTCCAGCAGCAGGCGGGCCTGCGCGTTCGCGAACTCGATGCGGTTCCCGCCCGGCTCCCACACGTAGAGGAAGAAGGTCTGGTTGATCGCGTGCTTGTAGGGGCCGTACTCGATGTAGATCCCGTTCTCCAGGCAGATATCCGCCGCCTTGAGGATGTCCTCGCGGGAGTCGGGCGAGATCGCGAAGTGGTGGAAGCGGCCGCGCTCACCGGTCCAGTCCTCCGAGTACACGACGTCGTAGGACTTCTGGTGGAAGCGGAACCACCAGGCACCGAACTTGCCGTTGTCCAGGCGCACCCGCTCGGACTCGCGCGCCATCATGGTGTCGCGCCAGAACTCGCCCGCCGCGTTCACGTCGCTCGCGAGGTAGTTGATGTGGTCGAGCCGGCGGGCGTTGATGCCGCGACCGGGGTACGCCGAGGCCTGGTTCTTCAGCGCCGGGCGGTCTTCGTCGTCCGGCACGTACAGCTCGGTGTCGAAGTACAGCGCCATGACGTGCCCGTCCGGGTCCTCGAACTCGTACGAGCGTCCGACGCCCACCTCCGGGTCGCGCCACCCGTGGCCGAGTCCGGTCTTCTCGATCGCGGCGACGCGACGCTGCAGTGCGTCCTCGCTCGTGGTGCGGAAGAGCGTGCGGCCGACGCCGTTGGTGTCGCTCGCGGTGAGCTTGAGCGAGTACTGCTGGTACTCGTCCCACGTGCGCAGGTACGCGGAGTCGCCCACCCGCGCCACCTCGCGCATGGCGCAGATGTCGCGGAAGAAGTGCAGGCTCTCCTCGAACTTCGGGGTGTACAGCTCGATCGCGCCGACGTGGGCGAGATCGAAGTTCTCGGATACGGCCATGGGGTGTCCTCTCTGACGGGGTGCGGATGCTCAGGCTCGCGGCCGCGGGTACACGCGGCCGTCGAAGATCTTGCGGGCAGTGCGGACGGAACGGGATGCGGCGTGCCACCGGCCCGCATCATCCTGCCGCACCGTCACCTCGGCGGGCAG